>JAKSQD010000075.1 GCA_024404315.1 Oscillospiraceae bacterium | reverse complement strand
TGCGGCTTTCCCAACAAATTTGGAAGCAAAATTCCTGCGCAATCCGCACATCCCTTTATGCAGTATTGCCCTAATCCTTCCGCTGTTTTTCCGCTCCGACGGGGAAAACGGCGGTCTTTCTTTTTGCCCACACCAATTGCGCTCTGTCCTCACCCCGCCGCCGGGGACGATGCTTTTTCCCAGCCCTCTCAGCAACATCACGCTATGTTTCCTGCACATTGCTCTATAGAAGAAGGGAAAATGACCTGTTATCATAACTTCATAACACCATTTTCTTCTCTTTCGTTTGAAAGGAGTCTCTCTTATGCCTGTTATCTTCCACGAGGGCGCAAAGGAATTTCACCTTTTCAATCAGACCCTCAGCTATGTTCTCAACGTTCTGCCCAACGGTCAGCTTGGTCAGCTTTACTATGGCAAACGCATTCGTGACCGGGCGTCCTTTTCCTATCTGATGGAGACCAGCTGCCGTCCCATCTCCTCCTGGCCGATGAAGGAGCTGCCCAATTTCTCCTTGGAATTTACCCGTCAGGAGTACCCCTCCTTCGGAACCACCGACTTCCGTCAGCCTGCCTTTGAAATCAACCAACCCAACGGCTCCCACATCAGCAATTTTGTCTACCTCTCCCACAGCATCACCGCTGGCAAGCCTGATTGGGCGCACATGCCCCACTCCTATGTGGAAAGCCCCGAGGAGGCTCAAACCCTGGAAATTGTTCTGGCCGATGCAGTCACCGGCGTGGAGCTGACCCTCTCTTACACCGTCTTCGAGCAGATTTCTGCCATTGCCCGCAGCGCCAAATTCACCAACAAGGGCACCGACCCCCTCCGTTTGGAGCGAGCCATGTCCCTGTGCGTGGACTTCCCCGATGATGACTTTGAATGGATGCAGTTCTCCGGCGCATGGGCCAGAGAGCGTGCCCCCAAGGTTCGCAAGCTGGAAATGGGTGTCACCGCCATTGAGTCCATGCGTGGTCACTCCTCCTCCCACGAGAACCCCTTTGTCATCCTCAAGCGCCCCAACACCACCGAGGCTTCCGGCGACGCTTACGGCTTCCACTTTGTCTACTCCGGCAACTTCCTGGCACAGGCAGAGGTGGACACCTTCAACGTCACCCGCTTCACCATGGGCATCAATCCCCGTCAATTTAGCTGGAAGCTGACCCCCGGTGAAAGCTTCCAGACCCCCGAGGTGCTGATGACCTTCTCTCCCGACGGTCTGAACGGCCTGTCTCAGAACATCCACACCCTGCTCCGCACCCGTGTGGCTCGTGGCCCCTGGCGTGACCAGCCCCGTCCCGTGCTGCTCAACAACTGGGAAGCCACCGGCATGGAATTCACCGAGGAAAGCATCCTCAACATCGCCCGCAAGGGCGCAGAGGTGGGCGTGGAGCTGTTCGTGCTGGACGATGGCTGGTTTGGCCACCGCACCGAGTTCTCCGGCTTGGGTGACTGGTATGTGGACAAATCCAAGCTGCCCAACGGCGTGAAGGGCTTGGCCGACAAGGTGAACGCCCTGGGTCTCAAGTTCGGCATTTGGATTGAGCCGGAAATGGTCAACGAGGATTCTGACCTCTACCGTGCCCACCCCGAATATGTGCTGGCAACCCCCCAGCGTTCCATGAGTCTGGGTCGCTCTCAGCTGGTGCTGGACTTCTCCAACCCCGAAGTGGTGGACTGCATTTACCATCAGCTGGTGGAATCCTTTGAGGGTGCAAATATCTCCTACATCAAGTGGGATATGAACCGCTCTATCACCGAGTGTTATTCCCGCCACTGGCCTGCCGACCAGCAGGGTGAGGTGTATCACCGCTACATCCTGGGCGTTTACAGCCTCTATGAAAAGCTGCTGGCCAAGTATCCCCATCTGCTGTTTGAGAGCTGCTCCAGCGGCGGCTGTCGGTTTGACGCTGGTATGCTCTACTATGCGCCCCAGGCTTGGTGCTCCGACGACACCGATGCCATGCAGCGTCTGCGCATCCAGTACGGCTCCTCCTATGGCTACCCCATTTCCAGCTGGGGCGCTCACGTCTCCGAATGCCCTAACCAGCAGGTTGGCCGCTCCACCCCCATTGAGACCCGTGCAAACGTCGCCTTCTTCGGCGCATTTGGCTACGAAATGGATCTGAACGAGCTGACCGATGAGGAAATTGAAGTTGTCAAACGTCAAGTGCAGTTCATGAAGGAGCACCGCCAGCTCATCCAGTTTGGAACCTTCTACCGCCTGATGAACCCCTACACCAACGACAAGGGCGCATGGATGGTGGTTGCCCCCGACCAGTCCGAGGCCATTGTGGGTCTGTATCAGCAGATGAACCAGGTGAACACCGGCTTCCTCCAGGTACATCTCCAAGGTCTGAATCCCGATTGGGATTATGAGATTGACGGCAAGCTGGTGCGTGGCGGCGATGAGCTGATGTCCTTCGGCCTGATGCCCCAGGACGCTTCCGCTCATCCTCTGGCCATGCTCTTTGACCCCGACGGTTCCATTGACCTGATGGGCGACTACGACTCCAAGTTGTATCACCTGAAGGCAATTCATCACGGATCATGAATGATGCAAAACCCGCTGTTTCTCTTCTTTTGTTGGGAAACAGCGGGTTTTCTGGTTTTTTTACGAGATCAATAGCTGTTGATGGAAATACTGCCGTCATCGGTGCCTTTTTCGATGGCACGGATGGTGAGGGGATAGCTGTAGCCGTTTTGTGCGGTAACGGTGACGGTATCGCCCACCTTGTGACCCATGAGGGCTTTTCCCACGGGAGAAACCGGCGTAATGCGGTTTTCCAGAGCGTCGGCCTTGACGGTGGTGACGATTTGGAACACGTCTTCCTCTTCGTCTTCCTCAAACCAGACGGTAACTTTGTCGAACAGTCCCACCTCGTCAGCGCCGGAAGCATCAGACACAACGTGGGCGGTACGAATCATGTTTTCCAGGTAACGAATGCGGCTCTCGTTCTGGTTTTTCTCCCGCTTGGCGGCCTTGTACTCAAAATTTTCGCTCAGGTCGCCAAAGGCACGGGCGGTTTTTACTTCCTCCAACAGCTGCGGACGCAGGACGATGCGGCGGTGATCCAGCTCCTCCTGCATCTGCTTGATGTCGTTTGCGGTTAATTGGTCGTGCATGGTGTTCTCCTTGTTTCGTTGGGTGTGTTTGGTCGTTCAGCGGCCTCGTCTCGGCCATATCAGCTCCACGGCGCTCTCCCCAGCAGCGATGCCGGAGCACCACGCCCAATGGAGGTTATAGCCGCCGCAGTCCCCCGCCACGTCCAGCACTTCTCCGGCCAGATAGAGGCCGGGACAGACGGTGGAGGAAAAATCCGGGCGAATTTCATTCAGCGGAATACCGCCGCTTGTGACCTGAGCCTGTTCCCAGCCCAGCGTCCCGGTGACGGGAAAGCGCCAGCCCTTGAAGGCGGAGACGATTTGTTCCATCTCGCCTCGTCCCAGCTTTTTGGCGGGGGCGGTGGGGTCGATGGAAAGACCTTTCAAAAGGGCAAACTGAACCCGCTTATGCAGCAGACCCAGCAGGGCATTTTCCAGCGGTTCGTTTGGGAAAGCGGCCACTCTGCGGCGCAGCTCCTGTTTTAAGCCGTCATAGGTGTCATCGGGAAAGAAATCCACGCTGACCTCACAGGTTCCTTTCCAGCGGTGGGAAAGCTGCATTGCAGGAATACCGGAAACGCCGTAATCCGTGAACTGTAGTTCTCCCCGCTCCGCTCCCAGGCGCTTTTTCCCCTGATAGAGGGTGGTCTCGCAGAGGACACGGATACCCTTGAGACTTTTCAAGAAGCTCCCCTTACACTGAAAGGCCACCAGCGCAGGACGCAGGGGCGTGCAGTGGTGTCCCAGACCTTGCGCCAAGGCGTAGCCAGAGCCGTCGCTGCCCTGTTTTGGGGCGGCTTGTCCGCCGGTGGTCAAAATCACGCTGTCACCACGGATCGTTTCCCCGTTTTCGCATTTGACCACGAAGGTCTTTCCCTTTTGGGTGACGGAACAAACCTTACAGCCCGTGACAATGCGGATATTGCTCTGACGCTGGAGGTGCAGCAGCAGAACATCCAGCACCATGGTGGCTTGGCGGCAATAAGGATACACCCGCCCGGCCTCGTCGGTCATGCAGCGCAGACCCAAATCCCCAAAGAAATCCACCGTGCGGGTGGTGGGCATCTCCCGGAGGAAATCGGCCAGCAGGTCGGGGCGCTGGGTGTGGTAAAAATCCGGGGTCATGTTCTCGTTGGTGAGGTTGCAATGACCGTTTCCCGTGGCGAGAATTTTTTTGCCCACTCGATCCAAGCCCTCCAGAAGGGTCACGGAGACCTCACGCTGTTTCGATGCGGTCAGGGCGGCAGCCATTCCCGCCGCTCCTCCGCCAATGATGATGATATGCTTCATGCCAAATTCCTAACAATTAAACAAATTCCAGGGGTACGTTTCCGGCGGTGGGGCTTCAAAGGCCATCCGTTGGCCGGTTTGGGGGTGGTCAAAGGCAATGTACCGAGACCAAAGGGCGATGCCCTCCAAATCGGCAAGCTCTGGTGCGCCATATTTGCCATCCCCCACCAAGGGGCAGCTATGGTGAGAAAACTGGGCTCGAATCTGATGGGTGCGACCCGTGCGAAGGTGAATCTTTACCAGCGAGAGGCCGTTTTTCTGCGCCAGCGTTTCGTAATCCAGCACGGCTTCCTGAACGTCCTTCCCCGGCTCGTCCACCACAATGGTTTTGCGCTGGACTTTCACCCGGAAAAGCAGGTCACGGAGGGTGCCTTGCTGCGGCTGTGGTGTACCGTGAACCACCGCCAGATATTCCTTTCCAAAGGAGCGCTCCTGCACCTGCGCAGAGAGCAGCTGCGCCGCTTTCTTGGAGCGAGCCAGCACCATGACACCGCCCACCACCTGATCCAAACGGTGAACCGTGCGGACGCAGGCTTTGTCGTCTCCCAAATGCTTCCGCAGAAGGGAGGGCAAGCCCCCCGGCTCGTCCGTGGAAACCACGCCGTAGGGCTTCAAGCAGACCAGAACCCGCTGATCCTCATATAAAATGTTCATACACTTTTCCTCTCGTCTTGTTTCGGGCGGTTGACCATGGGAATATCATGGCAGGGTCAAAATGGAGTGGCGCAAGGGAACAATGAAATGCTTTCAGCGAAGGTTTTGGTGATAAATTTTCACCTCAAATGGGCGAAGAATGCCGGGAAAGTTTCCCTGTTCCTGATAGTTGTGGAGAAGGAGGGTTCCCCTTTCCAAATGCGAGGGATATTCCGCAGCGTAGCCGGAGAGGTTGGCAATGACCAAAATCTGCTGGTCTTCCCAGGTTCTGGTATAGAGCAAGGCTCGGCGGTGTTCCGGGAGCAGGGGGGTGAATGCGCCCATTTGAAGTGCCTTGGTGGTTTTTCGCAGGGTCAGGAGCTTATGATACCACTCCACCGTCTCCCGTGCGTCCGGGTTGTCAAAATCGGGCACGGTGCGGGCGTTCAAGCAGGTGAAGCGTCCGATTTTTGCTTCCAGCTCCTCCTGGCTCCGGCGTTGTGCGTCAGGGGTTGCCAGCCAGTCCGCCGCCTCGGAGCGTACCAGCTCTTCCAGTGGGAAAGAAGGGTTGACCATGCCCAGCTCCTGCCCCTGATAGAGAAACACCGTTCCCCGGAGGGTGAGCAGCACCGCCGCCAGCAGGGAGGCGCTTTCCCGGCGATACCATCCGTCATCCCCCATTTCCGAGACGGAACGGGGTAAATTCTCGTTCTCAAAGTACAAAGCAGGGGCTTCCTCTGCCTGATTTTGCAGAATCAGATCCTTTGCCTCACCGGGGTCATAGGGCACAGCCTCCCAATTGGGACGGCGGCACCGCTGGTGGAGTTGCTCCATCGACTGGGATAAAACCGTTTCCTCTCGCAGGGTCAAACCAACGGCAGAAAGCGCTTCCCGCAGGGTGGTTTTTTCCTCCGCCGTCCACGCCTGCCCATCGGGGGCAAGCACGACCCCATCCACGCCCAGCCACGCAAGCGCACCGGCTCGGGCGGCTACCTCCTCCAGCGTTCCTTTTTCGCTCAAGGACGCTGGAAAAACACGATAATAAACCGGAAACGTTGTTTTTTCTGTCTGATTCATACTCTCCACCTCTTCGCAATGGAACTGGTGACAGTATAGCAGGTTTGCGGCGGTTTTGCTATGCGTATTCTGCCGAAAAACCAGAAAATCCGCTTCTCTTTCTCCGTTGCAGCCACTCACCCGGAAAAGCCTCTGATTTTTGACAGGAATTTTCCGTCAGGTCTTGTTTTTTCCTTCGCTACGGGTTATAATTTGGGGTACTGCACTGCAAATTTCACACGCAACAGCGTGTTTGGAGGGTATTTTATGAACCGCACTACCATTGCACAGCTCTTTGCAGAGCCTTCTGCATACGCTGACAAGATTGTTACCGTCGCTGGCTGGGCACGCTCCATCCGCGATATGAAAAACCTGGGCTTCCTCACCCTCAATGACGGCAGCTGCTTCAAGTGCCTGCAAGTCATTCTGGACAAGACGCTGCCCAACTACGCCGAAGCCGCCGGTCAGAACGTGGGCGCCGCTTTCATCGTCGTGGGTAAGCTGGTGCTGACCCCCAAGGCCAAGCAGCCCTTCGAGCTCCAGGCCGTGGAAGTCACCGTGGAAGGCCCCTCCGCTCCTGACTATCCCTTGCAGAAGAAGCGTCACGGCGTGGAGTTCCTGCGCACCATGCAGCACCTGCGCCCCAGAACCAATCTGTTCTCCGCCGCTTTCCGTGTCCGCAGCGTGGCCGCTCATGCCATTCACTGCTTCTTCCAGGATCAGGGCTTCGTCTATGTCCACACCCCCATCATCACCGCTTCCGACTGTGAGGGCGCTGGCGAGATGTTCAACGTCACCACGCTGGACATGAACAACCTCCCCAAGACCGAAAACGGCGAGGTGGATTTCTCTCAGGACTTCTTCGGCAAGCACACCAGCCTGACCGTCTCCGGCCAGCTCAACTGCGAGAACTTCGCCATGGCATTCGGCAATGTCTACACCTTCGGCCCCACCTTCCGTGCCGAGAACTCCAACACCCAGCGCCACGCCGCTGAGTTCTGGATGATTGAGCCGGAAATCGCCTTTGCTGACCTGAAGGATGATATGGATCTGGCTGAGGCCATGATTAAGTATATCATCAAGTTCGTCATGGAGCGCTGCCCCGACGAGATGGATTTCTTCAACAGCTTTGTGGATAAGGGTCTGAAGGCTCGTCTGGAGCACGTCGCCAACTCCGATTTTGGCCGTGTTTCCTACACCGAGGCCATCGAAATTCTCCAGAACTCCGGCAAGAAGTTTGATTACCCCGTCAAGTGGGGTGTTGATCTCCAGACCGAGCACGAGCGTTATCTGACCGAGGAGCACTTCAAGCGCCCCGTTTTCGTCACTGACTATCCCAAGGACATCAAGGCCTTCTATATGCGCCTGAACGACGATGGAAAAACCGTCGCTGCCGCTGACTGCCTGGTTCCTGGCATTGGCGAGATCATCGGCGGTTCTCAGCGTGAGGAGCGTCTGAACCTTCTGGAGCAGCGCATTGCCGAGCTGGGCATGAACCCCGAGGATTACAAGTACTATCTGGATCTGCGCCGTTATGGTGGCTGCCACCATGCCGGTTTCGGCCTGGGCTTCGAGCGCATGGTCATGTACCTCACCGGTATTTCCAACATCCGTGACGTTCTGCCTCACCCCAGAACTGTGGGCAACGCTGAGTTCTAATCCGGCTGAACCGTAATGAAAGACGAAACGCACTCTGAATGGCCTTTGCATCAGGTCAGACAGGGTGCGTTTTTCGTTTGTCTGTTGATTGGGGGTGTTTCGCTCAACCGTTACACAATGACCATTCCACCATTGACGCCGATAATCTGACCGGTGATAAAACCTGCACCCTCTCCGGCGAGGAAAAAGGCGGTTTCGGCGATGTCTCGGGGCTGACCGATGGTGTTGAGAGGGGTTTCCTCCCGGAGCATATCCAGCACTTCTTCCGAGGCGAAGGCCATCATGTCGGTTTGAATGACACCGGGGGCAATGGAATTGACGGTGATGTGACTGGGGCCAACCTCCTGCGCCAGCGCTTTGGTAAAGGCGACCACTGCCCCCTTCGTGGCGGAATAGGCCACCTCACAGGAGCCGCCCACCTGTCCCCACATGGAGGAAATGGTGATGATGCGGCCACTTTGCTGCTGAATCATATGGGGCAGAGCTGCCCGCACAGCGTAAAACACCCCGTTGGTATTGACGCTGAAAATGCGGTTCCAATCCTCGTCCGAGCAATCCTGCAACAAGCCGCCGGGCAGAGAAACACCGGCATTGCAGATGAGCGCATCCAGCCCGCCAAAGGCTGCCAGCGTATCCTCCACCAGCTTGGCACACTGTTTGGGGTCGGAAACATCCCCTTTCAGCACAATGACGTTTTCTCCCAGCTCTTTTTGCAGAGCATAGGCTTTTTCCTCCGAGAGATGGTAGTTGATGGCCACCTGCCACCCCTCACGGGCAAACTTTCGGGCGGTTTCGGCTCCAATTCCACGGCTGGAGCCGGTAATCAGTACGGTTTTCATAGGGTTCCTCCTGTGGTATGCTAGTGGCCTCAGTTTACCACACCAGCGGAGGGAGAACAAGTCATTTCACCTGTTTCAGCTCCGTTCCCGGATAGTACCATTGCAGAATCTCTTGGAACTTCTTCCCCTGTTTGGCCAGGGCGTTGGCTCCATACTGGCTCATTCCTACGCCGTGGCCGTAGCCGGTGACATAAAAGGTCACGTTGTCGCCCTCGCACTCCACGGAGAAGGAAGCACTCCTCAGCTCATAGAGGGTTCTCATCTGCCCAGTGTCCACCGTCACGCCTCCCACCGAGAGGGAAACAGGCAGACCGGCCTTATCATACTTCACCTTCCCGAACCAGCTGCTGCCGTCCCCGTCCAAAACGGCTTTGGGGTAAGCGTCCAGAAAGATGCTGGAAAATGCCTCTTTGCTGAGGGTGACGGTGCTGTAATAGTTGGGCACGCTGGCATCGTCCTCTGGGCTGGGCACCTCTTGCAGATAAGGATACTCCTCCCCCCAAACCTCTTGGGCGGATTTGGTGCTCCCCGCGCTGGCCGCATGAAAGGCCGCCATAATGGGCGTATCGTCGTAATACAGCGCCTGCCCCGCAGTTTTGCGGATGGCTTTGTTGATTTTCTTCTCACAGGCTTTGCGCTCCGATTTCGTCCAATCGTTCAGCCGCTCTTCTCGGCTGATCCACGCCTGACAGCAGCCGGGATCCCCGCAGATATCCGCCTCCGGGTGGTTGGGGGTGGGGTTGGCCATCCGGTAGACCGTATAGGTTCGAGCCGCCACCGCCTGGGCGCAAAGCGCCTCCTGATGAAAGGCCGCTGGCATCTCCGCCGCCACCACGCCCCAGAGATAGTCCTCCAGCTCCAGCTCTTGCACCTCTCCATCCAGCAGACAACGCAGTGTGATTGCTGTTTTTTCCTGTTTTTGGTCGGTTTTCTTCTGTTTTTTGGTTGGCTCGTTTGGAGGCTCCTGCTTCGGCTGCTCCTTTGCCTCCGGTTCGGGCGCTGGCTGCGAGGTGGAGGCCGCTTCTGCCTCCATCACCGTTTGCACGGCGGAAACCGCCGCCTCTTCCCCCAGCGAAGCTCCCTTCGCCTGGGGCAAAATCAGACCCAGAGGCAGCAAATAGACCAGCAAAGTCAGCCCCAGCGCCGCCGCAAGAGCAGAGCCAACCGACTGATTTTGATTTTTTGCAAGAGGTTTCCTTCTTCGTTTCATTTTTCGATCAATCCTGCCCTTCCCTATCCGAAAAAAACTTTGCATTTTGACGGAATTTTTTCCGCAGTTTCATTTAATGTTGACTTTTTCTTCTGAATGTCGTATACTACGGCTTATAACCTTGCAGGGAGAATTTCCCGGCGTTTCATGCGCTCCCTGTCTACCCCATCGCATCCCGAAAAGAAGGCTTGATCCATTATGACCAATAACTGCTCCGAATACATCCATAGTCTCGCCCAGGACTACACCAACTCCAACTACATTTCCCCCAAGGTCTACGAAAAATCCGACCTGATTAAGCGTGGCCTGCGAAACAAAGACGGCACCGGCGTGATGGCCGGTGTCACCCAAATCGGCAACGTCCACGGCTACTATATGCAGGACGGCGAAAAGGTTCCCATGGAAGGTAAGCTGATCTATCGTGGCATCAGCGTGGAAGACCTGATTCGTGGTTTTGTCAGCGAAAACCGCTTTGGCTTTGAGGAGACCGCTTATCTGCTGCTGCTGGGTAAGCTCCCCGACCGCCAGGAGCTGGACGGCTTCAACGCCGCTATGGATGAATTCCGCCCCCTGCCCCACATGTTCTCTGAGGACATGATTATCAAGAACCCCAGCCGGGACATCATGAACAAGCTGGGGCGCAGCATCCTCACCCTTTATTCCTATGACGACGACCCCGAAACCAGAACGTTGGAAAACGAGCTTCGTCTGGCCATGCAGCTCATCGCCCGCACCCCCATGATTATCTCCCACGCCTACGCCGCCAAACGCTGCTACTTTGACAAGGGCTCCCTTTACCTCCACCGAGCCATGTCCGGCCACGGCGCTGCGGAAAACATCCTGGCCGCCACCCGAGAGGATCAGCATTACACCGACGAGGAAGCCAAGCTGCTGGATCTGTGCCTGTGCCTCCACGCCGAGCACGGCGGCGGTAACAACTCCACCTTCACCTGCCGTGTGGTCTCCTCCTCTTATACGGATATTTACGCCTCTATTGCCGCTGCGGTCGGCTCCCTGAAAGGCCCCCGTCACGGCGGTGCCAACATCCGCTGCAAGCAGCTAAATGATGTCATTGCCAACGAGGTGCGGGACTACCACGACGACGACGAAATCAAGCATGTTCTGGCTCGTGTGCTCAACAAGGAGCTGTATGACCACTCCGGCCTGATTTACGGCATGGGTCACGCCATTTATACCCTTTCTGACCCCAGAGCCAAGGTGCTCAAGCGCTTTGCACGCAACCTGGCCGACAAAAAGGGCTACGGCGAACGCCTGACCCTGATTGAGAACGTGGAGCGCCTGACCCCCGAGGTCTTTGCCGCCGCCAAGGGCGAAGCAAAGCCCATGTGCGGCAACGTGGATTTGTATTCCGGCTTCGTTTACAGTATGCTGGGCATCCCCGAGGATTTGTACACCCCCCTCTTCGCCACCGCCCGTATGGTGGGCTGGTGCGCCCACCGCATTGAGGAGATTTACTCCAACCCCGGCAGAATCATCCGTCCCGCTTACAAGGCCATTGTCCCCAGCAAGCCCTTTGTTCCCCTGGAAGACCGCCATTAAGAG
>JAKSQD010000074.1 GCA_024404315.1 Oscillospiraceae bacterium | reverse complement strand
GAAATGAGCGCATACTTCCCGCCGCCGCCGCATAGATTTGCTGTGGACAAGGAGGGGTTAAAATGAAACGAAAACAAATCAGGCTGTGGTCTCTGCCCTCCCTCCGCCGGAAGAGAGGACTCATCTTGATGGCGGGGATGTTTGCCATCGGCGCAATGCTGGGCTGCTGCTGGTCGGTCTGGATGAACGAAAACAGCGGCGAAGCGCTGCGGGACTATCTGCAAGGCTATCTCAGCGTGGTGGAGGTTCAGTCCGGCGTGGATGGGCTGGCACGTCGCCTGTGGCACACCCTTCAACTGCCCCTTTTGGTGGTGCTTCTGCGCTTTGCTTCCCTGGGCGTTCTGCTGATTCCGCCCCTCTTGGGGATCAAGGGATTTTTGTTGTCTTTCTCCATCTCCTCCTTTGTGAAAAGCTATGGCTGGAAGGGGGAAGCCGCATCACTTGCGGTCTTTGGACCCTCCGCCATTCTGGAAGCCGCCGTTTTGCTGTATCTGGCGGCAGAATGTTGGGAGGGCGCTTTGCGTTTGGGTAGCCGTCAGGACGTTCCTGCTTCCAAAGGAAAAAGTTTTTTCAAACGTGCCGCTTTGTGCTTTGTTCTGCTGATTGTGGAGGTGGCTCTGGAGCAGGTGTTTGCTCACCCCATCGGTGTTTTTCTCCGTTGGCTGCTGATGGCGGAGTAGTTTTTTGTCTGATTTAACTATAAAAGCGCTTTTGAACTTGGCGTATTTTGTTGTTTTTGACCCTTGTGTTTTTTCTGCTCTCGTAGTAAGATATCAGAGTCGTCAGGGGAAAGCCCAAGCGACAAACAAAAGATATGCGGGCGTAGCTCAGTTGGATAGAGTGTTTGGCTACGAACCAAAAGGTCGGGAGTTCGAATCTCTTCGCCCGTACCACCTAAACCAGTCAGAAATGGCTGGTTTTTGTGTTTTTCTGAACTTTTCGAGATAGTTCGGATGTGATGGAAGTAAAATTGCCGCTTATTTGCCGCTTATTCGGGAAATCGAAAAATCGGGGCTGGTGAATTTCAGAACTTTTCAAGGAATTTCGTGTTTAGGCGAAGAAAACGCATATTTGAACAAATAAACGCAAAAAGAGCCTTTCGACCAGAAGAGACTGTTGTAGCCACTCCTGATGGAAAGGCTTTTGTGGTTTTGGAATGACAAAGGTTGGAAGTTGCAATGTTTTGAATTAGACATATTTTAGTGATGCCGGCTCAAAAGTTGTGACCCCAAAACTGACCCCAGTTTTGAAATACAATAAAACGGCTGTTCTTATGCTGTTATTATAGCACGGACAGAAATGTTCGTCCATCTCCAATTCAGCAAAATACAAAATACCATCCAAAAGGGACTGATCTTTTCCAGATAGGTTCCCTTTTTGTTCATATCAACTGTGGTCAAGAAAAACTACCTCGTCAAAAAGCATGAAAAAAACGCCGACTTCCTAAGAAATCAGCGGTTTTGTTGACCTGAGTGTTGAGATTCTCTTTACACACAAAATGGTCATTCGCTTCTATTGTGAATGACCATTTTGTCTACACTTTGACCACCGCTCCTTTGGGACGATGGCTTTTTTTGTGGGGTTAGGAGGGCTTGACCTCCTCAGAGGTTCAGTTTCTCACAATACCGATCCCTTCCAGATAGAACTGGAGGGAGGAGAACTCGGGAATCTCACGGGGAATGGGGAGACCTGCGTACATCAGAGCCGTGCCGGAAAGGATGGTGTCGGTATCATTGACACGGTACTTGCGGTTGGGATCCAGACCCTTTGCCTTGATATACTCCTGGGAGCCATTGACGGTCAGGTTGGTGACGACCACGCTAAGGAGGGACTTGCTCTTGTCCTTGCTGACAGACTGCCATGCGGTGAAGTTGCCCACTGTGAAGGGGTCGGTCAGGCGGTAATAGTCGCCGTGGAAGATGATGGGGTAGTATTTTCGGAACAAATCGCTCTGCTCCTTGCAGATGGCGATGGTTTTTTCATCCAGATGAGTGGCATCCAGCTCATAACCAAAGGTGCCGCACATAGCGACGGTGGCCTTGGTCTGAATGGGAACCTGAGGGCTGGAATCGGAGACGTGAGCGCCCATGGTGCAAACGGGATACAGGAAAGAGGTTCCGTAATGCAGCTTGAGGTTGTCCAGGGGCTTGGTGTTGTCGGATACCCAGTACTGGGGATAGTAGGCAATCATAGCGGGGTCATAACGTCCGCCGCCGCCGGAGCAGCCCTCAAAGAGAATGTCGGGATGGGTTCTGATGATGCCGTCCATCACACGATAGAGACCCAGGACATAGCGGTGGAAAACCTCACCCTGACGCTCGCCGGGCAGGTTGGTGGACCAGATATCGGTGAGGGAACGGTTGATATCCCACTTCATATAGTAGATATTGGCGCTGTCGAGAATCTTGTTGACGCTCTCAATCAGATAATCCTGCACATCGGTGCGGGTCATGTCCAGCACCAGCTGGTTGCGGCTGCGGACAGCGGGGCGGCCAGGAATTTCCATAACCCATTCGGGATGAGCACGGTAGAGGTCGGAATCCTCACTGACCATTTCCGGCTCAAACCAGATGCCGAACTTCATGCCCAGATCGTTGATCTGCTGAACCAGATTGTTCAGGCCGCAATGAATCTTGTTTTCGTTGACCACCCAGTCACCCAGACCGGAGTTATCGTCGTCACGCTTGCCGAACCAGCCGTCATCCATCACCAGCAGGTCAACGCCCATCTTCTTGGCGGCCTTGGCAATCTCCACCAGCTTCTTGTCATCGAAGTTGAAGAAAGCGGCCTCCCAGGTGTTGATGAGGATGGGGCGCTGAACCTCCTTCACGAACTTGCTCTTGTTCAGGTTGGTGCGGAAGAAATCATGATACAGATGGGACAGACCGGTCAAGCCGTGCTGAGAGAAGGCCATGATGACCTCGGGTCCCTCGAACTCCTCGCCGGGAGCTACGGCAAAGTCAAACTGCTTGGTGTTGATGCCCATCAGCAGGCGGGTCTGGTCGTACTGGTCAATTTCAGCCTCAGCCAGGAAGTTGCCAGAGTACATCAGAGCGAAGCCGTAGCAGGAGCCGTAATCCTCGGTGGTGTGGTGGTCGCAGAGGATGCAGAAGGGGTTCTGCTGATGAGAAGAAGTGCCACGGACGGACTGAATCTTGTGGACGTGGTGGGTCAGGGGTTGGCGTTCCACCTGGCGCTCCTGACCATAGCGGCCAGGCAGGGAGATGAGGTCAAAGGCGGAACCGTTCATAAAGTCGATGCAGGTGGACATGATCTTCTTCAGGCGAATGGTTCCTTCGCCGCAGTTGCGCACCTTGACGGCACGGGTGATGATGTCTGCTTCCTCAAAGACGGAATAGAGCAAATCAACCTGAACCTTGGTTACGGCATCCTCCAGCGTGACCTCCAGCGTCTGAACGTGGTCAGTGTCGGTGGCAAAAGCGGTGGGCAGACCGTTCAGGGAATACTTGCCGTTGTACATCTTGAAGTCCTTAAAGCGGCCATTGAAGGAATAGCTGCCGTCAGCGTTGACGACTTCGATGGAGTTGATTCGGAAATCACCCTGCTGCTGGGTGGTGAATTCCTGGGGCTGCGCATCCAGGGAGAAGGTGCGCTCATAACGGCTGTCATAAGGGTTGCCGGAAAAACCACGGTCGTACTGCATGATCTGATAGGACAGGTCAGCGTCACCCAGAGCGGGGCCGTAGTAGAGGTGATTCAAATAATTCAGCTTGCCAACCTTCATTTGGTAAGAGGTGTTTTGGGTGTGAAAGGTGAAGGTCTGACAGGATTTCAGGTAGGTGATGGACATAGACGAAACCTCGCTTTCATCTTGATGACGTAGGGAAGGGATAGAAAAAACGGTTTTCCTCTCTTTCTGAGTTCATTATATCGAAGGGAAGGGAAATGTATATGGAATAATGACAGGTGAGCCTGTCTTATTTTTGCATTTGCTTAAAATTAGTACGGTGTCCGCACCAACTCTCCCAAATTTTTCACACATCTGGGACAAAATTTGCAGAAGTCCGCCCAGCTTCCGCTGACGGCTCTGTCATAAACGCCGATGGTATTCCAGCCGGCTTGAATCGCTCCCATGGTGTTCACCGGGGAGTCATCAAAAAAGGTGATTTCTTCCTTCTTCACGTCCAGCCGATTCAAAACGGCGGGATAGGCGGCGGGGTCCTGCTTTTCACAGCCCAGATCCCGTGCGTAGACAATTTGAGAAAAATAGTCCCGGATTCCGTTGTTTTGAAGCACCGCTTCCGCTAATTCTGGCTCACAAGAGGTATAAATGGCCATGGAAATGCCATCCCTGCGGCATTGTTCCAAAAATTCTCGGACAAAGGGCTTGAGGGGGATGGTGTGCGCATAGGCGTGATGCGCCATTTCCAGCCATTCCGCCATAATCTCCTCGGGAGATTGGGGCAGGTGGCAATATTCCTTGGTGAATACAGCGGAGACCGGGAAGGTGGAGTACATCACACCCAGGTCATAGGCGGGAGACCAAGGCGTGTTGTATTTTTTTAAAAAGTCAAGGTCGATCTGATGCCAAACATCCGTGCTGTCGATGAGGGTACCGTCAAGGTCAAAGATGTACATAAAAACCTCTCAAAATCAGGAAATTTACAAAAAGTCTGCTTTGTATGGTATTGTAACGAAAATTCTACAAACTGTCAATATTGATTGTTTTTTCGTTTTCGCAAAATGAATTTGCTGAAAGCGTTCAAAACAATCCACAGTCGCACAGGTAGAATTTTTTTGAAATTTCTTTCAAAATGTGGTCTGTGCCGTTTACGGAGGGGGCAAAACGTGGTAAACTACAGAGGCTTTGATGATGCAGTGGGCTTTGATATCCTACTTGTTCGCTGGGATATCGGGACATAAAATCCCCACAAAATCACTGATAAGGCTGGTCTGTTGCCCGAGAAATGGGGCAATGACGGTGATTTCATGAATTTTTTGAAATCATACTTGACAAATGGGATATTCTGTGGTATATCCTATGATATTGATAGGATATTTCCAGAAAGAAGGATTTACTGATGATATATTTTGATAACGCAGCCACCACTTGCGTCAGCAAGACCGCTCTGGATGCCATGATGCCTGCTCTGACGGAGAATTACGGCAACCCCTCCAGCCTGCATCTGCTGGGTCAGACCTCCAATCAGGCGCTGGATGAGGCTCGTCAAACCGTCGCAAAGTGCCTCGGCGCACAGCCCAACGAGATTTATTTCACCTCTGGCGGCTCTGAGGCCGATAACTGGGCCATTACCCAGATGGCGCTCCAGGGTCAAAAGAAGGGCAAGAATCACCTCATCACCACCACCTTTGAGCATCACGCCGTGCTTCATACCATGAAGCGCCTGGAAAAGAACGGCTTTGAGGTCACTTACCTGGATGTCCACGAGGACGGCGTTGTCCGCCCCGAGGATCTGGAGGCCGCTATCCGTCCTGAGACCGCCCTGGTTACGATTATGTACGCCAACAACGAGATCGGCACCATCCAGCCCGTCGAGGAGTTGGCCAAGGTCTGCCATGACCACAAGGTGCTCTTCCACACCGACGCAGTTCAGGCTGTGGGTCATCTACCCATCGACGTGAAGGCGCAGGGCATTGACATGCTGTCTCTTTCCGGTCATAAGTTCCACGGCCCCAAGGGTGTTGGTGCGCTGTACTGCCGCCGTGGTGTCCGCCTGACCAACTTCATTGAGGGCGGCGCTCAGGAGCGCAACCGCCGAGCCGGTACCGAGAACCTGCCCGGTATCTGCGGTATGGCCGCCGCTTTGCAGGAGGCTTGTGACAACATGGAGGAAAACAACGCCCGTGTTTCCGCCATGCGTGACAAGCTGATTGCAGGTATCACGCCCATTCCCTGCACCCGCATCAATGGCTCCCTGGAGCACCGTCTTCCCGGCAACGTCAACGCCAGCTTTGAGGGCATCGAGGGCGAATCCCTGCTGCTCCGTTTGGATCTGGCCGGTATCTGTGCTTCTTCCGGCTCCGCCTGCACCTCTGGTTCTCTGGATCCCTCCCACGTTCTGCTGGCCATCGGCACTCCCGTGGAGGTCGCTCATGGCTCCCTGCGTCTGTCTCTGGACGAGGTGAACACCATGGAGGAAGTGGACTATTGCCTGGAGCAGCTGCCCAAGATTGTGGAGCTGCTGAGAAGCATGTCCCCCGTTTGGGAGCAGATGCAGAAGGAAGGCCGCTGCTGATTCTATTTAAGCGAAAACCTCCCCCAACAGAAGCGAAAAGCATTTCACCCTCAAAAGATGATTTTTCACTGCAAAGCGACAGAACGCTTTGTACGAGATAGGAAAGGATGTAATTACTATGGCAATGGCATATAGCCCCAAGGTTCGTGACCACTTCGCAAATCCCCGCAACGTGGGCAAAATCGAGGACGCAAGCGGCGTCGGTGAAGTCGGTAACGCAAAGTGCGGCGACATCATGAAGATGTACCTGAAGATTGAGAACGATGTCATCGTAGATGTCAAGTTCAACACCTTCGGCTGTGGCGCAGCCATCGCAACCTCCTCTATGGCCACCGAGATGATTAAGGGTAAGACCATTGATGAGGCACTCCAGCTTTCCAACAAGGCCGTTGTGGAGGCTCTGGACGGTCTGCCCGCTGTGAAGCTGCACTGCTCCGTGCTGGCAGAGGAAGCAGTCAAGGCCGCTCTGCTGGACTACTACACCAAGAACAACCTGCCCGTGCCCGAGGAGTGCAAGACTGCCTGTGACCATGACTGCGAGAACTGCATGTCCTAAGCCGCTTGCCGTTCTGGGGATGAGCGGCGGCGTGGATAGCTCTGCCGCAGCGCTGATGCTGTCCGATTTGGGCTATGAAGTCCTGGGAGTCACGCTCCACCTGTATGACAATGAAACCATCGGCCTGGAAAGCCGCACCTGCTGTTCGCTGGACGATGTGGAGGATGCACGGCGCACCTGTTGGAGCCTGGGCTGCAAACACTTCACCTTGAACCGGAAAGAGCTGTTTTTGAATGAGGTCATTACCCCCTTCGTCAGTACCTATCAGCAGGGGCATACGCCCAATCCCTGCATTGACTGCAACCGTCAAGTGAAGATTCCCGCCCTCTACCGTTTTATGAGGGAGATGAGCGGCGAGGTCTTCGCCACCGGCCACTATGTCCGTGTGGAACATACCGCCGATGGCCGTCATTTGCTGAAAAAGGGCTTGGATGCCAAAAAAGACCAGTCCTATATGCTCTATACTATGACGCAGGAGCAATTGGCTCACGCTGTTTTTCCTTTGGGCGAGTTTACAAAAGAGCAGATTCGACAGTTTGCACAGGAAAAACAGCTTACTTCCGCTCATAAGCCCGATAGCCAGGATATTTGCTTTGTTCCAGATGGGGATTATGTCGATTTCCTCACCCGACACACCGGACACGCACCGGAGCCTGGCCCCTTCCTCAACCCCGAGGGAAAGGTCATCGGTACGCACCGAGGTTATGTGGGATATACCATTGGTCAGCGAAAGGGACTGGGCGTTCCCGCCGCCAGCCGCCTGTATGTCTACGAAAAAGACCCGGAAACCAACATTGTCCGTCTGGGCGAGGAATTCCGCATCTATCGCCAAGAGCTGGACGCAAACCGGGTCAACTTCATCGGCATGGATTCCATTTCCCAGCCCATCCGCTGCAAGGCGAAAATCCGCTATCACCATGCGGAGCAGCCCTGTACAGTGGTTCAAACCGGGGCGGATTCCATCCACGTTACCTTTGATGAGCCGCAGCGTGCCATTGCACCGGGGCAATCCTTGGTGCTTTACGATGGAGATTATGTTCTGGGCGGCGGCACCATTCTATAACAGAGTAACACCATCCATCAAACCTGAGCCTTATGGAGAACGCTCTCCGTAAAGCTCAGGTTTTTTCATGTTATTTGATTTCTACCGCTTGATTGGTATGAAAAAACCAGATGTATTTCCGAGCCACGGGACAACCAAAGACTTCTTCCAGAGCCTTGGCGTAGGTTTCCACCTGAATCCGGTATTGTTCCGCCCGTTCCATCTCGTAGCCACGGTATACTTTGTCCGACTTAAAGTCAATGACCGTGATACCCGATGGCGTTTCAAAGAAACAGTCCACCACGCCCTGCAACAGCACGCTTTCTCCGTCGGGAGCGCCTTGATAGAAGTCCTTTGCGTCGGAGAGAATGGAAAATTTGAACTCTCGGCGAAGGCTCCCGGATGTTCTGGCCTCCTGCCCCAGCGGTGAGGCCCAAAACCAAGCCACCCTGCTAGGATCGACCACTTGACCTTGTGCTTCCGTCAGATAGCCATTCTGAACCAGTCGGGCAATTTCCTCTTTTACGGTTTCCACCCGATCTGCTTTGTCCAGATGGATTCGTTCCATAACCGTGTGAATGGCGGAGCCAGCTTGTGCCGGAGTCAAACCACGCTTGACCTGCTCGAAGGTCGGGCGGCGGAACTCCAGCGGACGGGGGGAGGGAACGGTTTCCTCCGCCGCTTCCTCGTCCAGAAGACGCCCCTTCAATTGGGTAGCGGTTGCCTTGGATGCCATATCCTCCAGCCCTTCATAGGGATAATGCCACAGCAAATGCCGGGCAAGACCCGAGTGGTCAGGGAGAGTGGCCTCCTCTGCGGGTTTCTCGGTTGTTGTATCGGGCTGAGGGGAAAAACAGTCGTTTCCGGCACGAATCAGGCGAATGTTCCAGTGATCCTCCGCTTCAGCGTAGCAAAGGGGACGTTCTCCAAAGCGGATTCCCTCCGCATCCCGACGAGCCAGAACCGGCAGAAGCACCCATTTTCCCATGGAATCCTGCGCTGAGAGTGCTTCTGGTTCCGGGTGTGGGCTGGCATCCATCAGCAGCTTGCGCAAATCTTTTTCAGCATCCCGGAAGCTCATCACCATAATCAGCTTTTCCTGAGCACGGGTCATGGCAACGTACAACAGGCGCAGCTCTTCGGCCTTCATCTCCTGATCCAGCTTGAGCTGTACAGCGGTGCGAGCCAGCGTGGGAAATTCCACCCGCAATTCTGGATCCAGCAGCTTGGGGCCGACTCCATAAACCGAGTGAAACAGCATCGGAGCCGTCTCATCGGAGCGATTAAACCGGCGGTTGAGTCCGGCCAGCACCACCACAGGAAATTCCAAACCTTTGGATTTGTGGATGGACATAATCTGCACGCCAAGACCTCGGCTTTTGGCCACGGCCTGCGGCGGCTTGCCCTGCTCCATCAGGCGGCGCAGCTGGCTCACAAAGGTGAAAATTCCTCGGTGTCCCTGCCCCTCAAAGCTCCGGGCGTAGTCGTAAAAGGAAAGAAGATTTTCCTGCCGTCTCTGGCCGCCGGTCATAGAGCCGAACAAACTCAGCAATCCCAGTTGGTCGTAAAGATACCACAACAGCTGGGCGCAGGAGCTGTCAATCATTCGCAGGCGTAGCAGCTTTAAGTCATCCAGAAAGCGCAGGCAGTGCTCCAAACCATCCTCCGCTCCTTGCTCCACGCAGGCGTAAAAATCGCTGTTCTGCGGCCCATTTGCTCGAAGCTGTGCCAGTTGGTCAGGCGTGAACCCATAGACAGGACTGCGCAGCACCGAAATCAGCGGCACATCCTGACGAGGATTGTCAATGATTTGCAAAAAGGAAAGCGCTACGCTGACCTCTGTGGAGGTGAAAAAATCCTCATATCCCTCATTCTGCCAGGGAATGTTTTGCTCATCCAGCGCCCGGGTGAGATGATTCAGGACGGAGCCGGGAGAGCGGTACAAAATGGCGATGTCCTCCGGGCGAATGGGGCGAAACATTGTGCCTTCCGTGACGAGAAACGGCTCATCCAACAGCGTCCGAATGCGTTGTGCCACAAACTGGGCTTCCACCTCGTCCCGAGGCCGCTGAATCACTTTGTCATCTTTTTCAATCGTGGAAAGATCCACAAGATTCAGTTCGGTTTCTCCATCCGCTCGGGGAATTTGGTCAACCAAACCCAGGTTTAACCGCTGGTCTTCGCTGTAGTCCAGCTCGCCGAACGGAACGGTCATGATATGCGAAAAAAGAAAGTTCACGCTGTCCAACACGGCGCTCCGGGAACGGAAGTTGCGGCTGAGGGTCAAACGGCGAGCCTGACCATCTGTGGCGGCCTCGGCATGACGAAAGGTGTGATATTTTTTCAAAAAGATGGTGGGATCCGCCAAACGGAAGCGATAAATGGACTGCTTGACATCGCCCACTTGAAAGAGTGTTTTTCCGCCATGGGTCAAAGCGTCAAAAATGGCATTTTGGACGGCGTTGGTGTCCTGATACTCGTCCACCATCACTTCGGCGTAGCGTTTGGCCCAAATCTGAGCCAGCTCGGTGGGCTGGTTGTCTTTCAGCAGCGCAGAGACGGTGAAGTGTTCCAGGTCGTTGAAGTCCAGCAGCTTTCGGCGCTGTTTCAGCGCTCCATACTGGTCAATCAGATCCACCACCAGTTGAAAGAGGGACGTGACCGGCTCCCGCATCTGCTCCATATCTGCCAGCAACTCTTCGCTGGTGCATTCAAAGCGCTTTTGCAGCTTTTTCATGGCGGCCATGCACTTTTTTCGAATGGCCTGTACCAGTTCCTTGGTTTCCTTGTCCTGCACCTTGCGGGAGCCTTTGAGGGTGGGGAATGGAATCTCGCTCAACAGATGAGCGCTGTTCCATTGCCGGTCAAGGGCATTGATAAAATCGTCCAAACCATCCATCGTGGAGCAAATGCTCTCAGAATATCCTTTTTCCAGCACTTCGTCACCGCTCTCCTGCAACAAATCCAGTGCGCCCGACATCTGCTGAAACCAGTATTGGGTCTGAGCTTTGGCATCCTCCATCAGAAGCTGCCCCCAGCGGGTTTTGGCGACATCCGTTACACTCCGCAGGTCAAACTCCGCCGCCTGTTCCCGCAGCCATTGAGCCGGGTCAGGATGGGACTGAATATGGCTGTGAATGTCCAGAACAATCTCCCGCAGGTGTTTGTCATCTCGCCCGGCGGAAAGGGAATCCACCAGCCGTCCAAAGCCGTTCTCTGCCAAGTGCTCATACCGCTCTTCCAGTAGGTGATCCAGCGCCTGCACACGCAGCAGCTCCGCCTCGGCATCGTCCGCCACTCGAAAATCAGGGTCTAAGTCCAGAAGATGGCTGTTTTCCCGCAAAAAGGTGGTGCAAAAAGCGTGAATGGTGGAAATTTGAGCCCGATAAATCAGCGTGGTTTGACGGCGCAGGTGACGGTCTCCGGGGGTCTCCGCCAAACGGCGGTTCAGCTCCGCCAGAATTTTATCCCGCAGCTCGGAGGCTGCCGCCTTGGTGAAGGTGATAACCAGAAACTGATCCAAATCCAATCCTTCCTCCACCACACGGCGGAGCAGACGTTCCACCAGAACCCGGGTTTTACCGGAACCGGCAGCGGCGGAAACCAACAGCTCACCGCCACGATTTTCCACAACGGCGGCCTGTTCAGGTGTCAAATTGATCGACATAGTGTCTTCCTTTCAGTCAAACGAGTGAGCGGGGAGGGGAAACGGATAGGCTCTAAGGCAATACCGCATAATAGGGATGTGCGGATTGCGCAG
>JAKSQD010000073.1 GCA_024404315.1 Oscillospiraceae bacterium | reverse complement strand
ACGCCCGCAAAGCGGGCTTCCTTTTAAACCGGACTGACATTCCCCCTGTTAGGGCAATCACCCCTCAGTCAGCTTCGCTGACAGCTCCCCTGCTAGGGGAGCCAAACTTCCCCCTTTTCTGTTGGTATTGTGGGGAAAAAGCCTCCCCTAACAGGGCACAGTGTAAGCCGTGATGTAGGGGTAAAAAACCATCCCACTTTGATACGAACTTCTTTTTCTTTTGTTTGCTCTATTCCCCAGTTCAGGCTGGATTTACATGAACCATAATATGTTTCACATCAGGGAAACTGCTTTCCACGATGTTGTGGACTTCTTCCGCAACTTTATGGGCAGATTTTAAGCTAATTTCTCCATCTTCGACGATTTCCACATCAATATAGAGGCGATTGCCAAACACACGAACCATCAGAAGGTCAATCCCAAGCACCCCTTCAACGGACAAGATACACTGTTTGATGCTTTCCTCTGTTTTTTTATCACAGCTTTTATCAACCATCTGCTCTATGGCTTCCCGAAACACCAGATAGGAGGTTCTTAAAATGAAAAAACAGACAAACAGGCTTGCAATCTGATCTCCCGCCATAATTCCACATCTGGCGGCGATAATACCGGCCAACGTGCCCAGCGTGGAAATGACATCTGCTCTGCAATCCAAAGCCTCCGCTTTCATAGACAGCGAATGGAGCTTTTCCGCATGGATATTGGTATACCAATACATCCCTTCCTTGATTCCAATGGAAACAACCGCTGCAATCATCGTCAAAAGTCCCGGAACAACCCGTTCCCGATAGGCCCCGCTGACCAATTGCTCAATGACGGTATGACCGATAAATACCGCAGTCACGAACAAAAGGATAGCAAGAATGAGGGACGCTACACTTTCGATTCTTTCATGACCATACGGATGCTCTTCATCGGCTTCTTTTGAGGATGCTTTTGCTCCAATGATGACAATGATACCGCTTATCACATCAAAGATGGAATTGATTCCATCACTGATTAACGCACTGGAATGAGCAATCCATCCCGCCAGCGTTTTCAACAGGCTCAACAGGATATTGCAAGCGATGACGACCAAAGAAACGTGCATCGTAATCTGCTGATACTCGTTTGTCCTATTTGAGTTTTGCATGACGACAAGCCTCCAAGCAATTGAGGAATCAAAAATACACAGGAAAGAATTTTTTTGGTTTATGAGGTATTCTATCACCAATCCCACCGCTATTTTCCCCGAAAGCCGTGTTTACCGTTTCAGCATTCTGGCCTCATAGGGCTTCAACACGCCTTCTGATGCTTCCATGTTTTCAATCAGCGTCTCGGCGCTGCGGTACGCCTCCGGCACCACAAAAGCCGTTTCCTCGCCGGAGAAATTGCACACCACCAAAATGTGCTCCTGCTCCGTGTCTCGGGTATAAGCAAACACCCGCTCATCATCGGGACAGAGAAGGGTAAACGTTCCCTTCTGAATGGCCGTCTGTTCCTTGCGGAGGGCAATCAGTTGACGATAGTAGTGGTACACCGAGTTGGGGTCATTGACCTGCTGGGCGGCATTGATAAAGGCATGGTTGGGATTGACGGGCAGCCAAGGCTTGCCACTGGTGAAGCCGGCGTTCTCGCCGTCGGTCCACTGCATGGGGGTGCGGGCATTGTCCCGGCCACGGGCGTAAATGGAGTTCATGACGCTCTCGTGTGAATATCCCCTGGCGATGCGCTCGGAATAGAGGTTTTTGGTTTCAATATCGTCGTATTCCTCCAGCGGCAAACGAATATTGGTCATAGCCAGCTCTTCGCCCTGATAGATATAAGGAGTGCCCTCCATGCCGTGAATCATGGTGGCCAGCATCTTGGCCGAACGTTCCCGATACAGGCCGTCATCCCCCCAACGGGAAACAATGCGGGGCAGGTCGTGGTTGTCGAGGAAGAGGCTGTTCCAGCCCTGACCGTGGAGGCCATTCTGCCAGCGCTGGAAGACGTTTTTCAGTCTGGGCAGAGAGAGGGGAGCCACATCCCATTTTTCCCCCTGCTGATCCAAGCAGATGTGCTCAAACTGGAAAACCATGCTCATCTCGCTGGCATCCGGTGCGCTGTAGAGCTTGGCTCGCTCCACGTCAGCGCCCCAGGCCTCTCCCACTGTGACCAGGCATTTCTCACAGAACGCCTCCCGGCTCAACTCCCGGAGAAACTCGTGCAGTCTGGGGCCGTTACCGGTGATTTTCAAGTCCGGCTCCTTGGCAATCTGGTCAATGACATCCAGACGGAAACCTTCAATACCTTTTTCTACCCAAAACCGAATCATATCATACAGTTCTCGGCGCAGCTTGGGGTTTTCCCAGTTCAAATCCGGCTGCTTGACGGCGAACTGGTGAAAATACCACTGTCCCACAGACTCAGCCCACGTCCAAGTAGAACCGCCAAAGCAGGCTCGCATATCGTTGGGCGGACAGTCCGGGGTTCCATCCCGCCAGACATAATAGTCATGGTAGGGATTCTCCCGGCTCTTTAACGCCTGCTGAAACCAAAAGTGCTCATCAGAGCTGTGGTTGAGCACCAAATCCATGATGATGGAGATTCCTCGGCGCTTGGCCTGCGCAATCAGCTCCTCCATATCCTCCATGGAGCCAAACACCGGATAAATTCCCCGGTAATCGGAGATATCATACCCGTTATCCGCCTGCGGAGAGTCACAAATCGGCGAGAGCCAAATGCCGTCAATGCCCAGGTTTTCCAGATAATCCAGGTGTTGAATGATGCCCTTTAAATCGCCGATGCCGTCTCCATCGGTATCCTGAAAGCTTTTGGGATAAATTTGGTAAAAAACAGCGGATTCCCACCAGCCGTGCTTGGACTTATCCAGTCGTTTGTACATAGAAGATTCCTCCTATCCATTGTTTTAAAGAGGATAGCACACCACAGCGTCCTTTGACAAGGACGATTCTATGCTATTCCAACACAATTCTATCTTGACAAAAAAAGACCTGACGAATGCAAACGACTACGTCAGGTCTTTGGGGGTGGTTATCTGTGGCTCAGACCCAGCAGCTTTTCGCCCAGCTGGTCAATCTCGGTCAGAACTTCTCGCCCCGCCTTCTTTTCCAGCACACGGCGGCCTTCGGCCAGGTTGACAGGTCGGCGGTTCAAGCTGTGTGCGTCGCTGCCCAGCAGATGGGCATCCCCGTTTTGAAACAGCTTTGCCATCTTGCGGCGGGTACGCCAGTCCAAAAAGGCCTCTGCATTGATCTGAATATAAACCGGCATCTCCATCAGCTCAGGAATCATTTTTTTGTCCTTTTGGAAGCTGAAAAAGCGCTCCAAGTGGGCAATCACCGGTACAATGTTACGATCCAGCAGCCTCCCAACCTCGTCGAGTTCTTTTCCCGACCAGGGGCGGAAGGGCATCTCCAGCAACATCAATCTGGTGTCACCAATGCAGAGCTTATCAATCTCTTCTGCGCCGCCAATGCCGTGAAAATAAGCCACTTCTGAGCCGCAGATAATGGGCAGCTGTTCCACTCGCTCGGAGCACTCCATCACCTTTTGGTAGGCCTCCTCCCGGTTGTTCAGGAACGGATCAATCCGCATCCGGTCGGCGTAAAAGTGCGGCGTTGCCACCATAACATCAATGCCCTGCTTGGCGGCGGTCTCCAGCATTTTACAGGTGGTTTCCAGATTGCGGCTGCCATCGTCAATGCCCGGAAGGATGTGGGAATGAAAATCTATGACCATACTATTTGTTCCCTTTCCAATTCGTTGCTGCTGTCAGTATAGCACATTTTTTTCCAGTTGCAAAGAAAATTTATCCATTTTGTTTTTCCCCTCCTGGAACCCCTCTTCCGTTGGGTTCTGTATTTTTTCACACGCCCTGTTCACAGCCCCGCTTTTGTGCTACAATGTCCGATAGAGCACCCTTCCAAATTGGGCAAAGCCGGACAGCACGAAAAAAGGCCGCAGACCCTGCTTTTTCAACTTTTCTTACTTTTTTCTAACCATCCAATTTCCAGAAAGGCGGATTTTTTATGATTCAGGATATTGGCAATCGTCATTTTTATAACCAATGGGAGCAGACCTCTCCCAACCCGGAAGACCAGATTTTCGTGTTTCAGGGGCGTGATATCCTCCTCAGCGAGGAAGAAACCCTGCCCACCTATGCCCAACTGAAGGATTTGGACATCCCAGAATACCGCTATCTCTTCCGAGTGGACAACGAGCGGTATTTTCTGGCCTGGAACAGCGAACCCGTAGCGCTGGAGGGCTTCCACTATCAGCTGGGGCGCTCCTTCCGCAACATTCGTCCCATGGATCGCTCTCTGGCTGGCTTCACCGCCATTCACCTGAACAACTGGTACCGAGCCAACCGCTTTTGCGGACGCTGCGGAAAGCCCATGGTTCACGGTACGGACGAGCGGAAAATGGTCTGTCCCGCCTGCCACAACCTGGTTTATCCCCGTTTGAATCCCTCCATCATTGTGGCCGTCACCGACAAAGACCGCCTGCTGATGATTCGATACAACCACCTGACCCACGCTGTCAAGCATTATGTTCTGGTGGCCGGATTTGTGGAAATCGGCGAGACGCTGGAAGAATGCGTAGCCCGTGAGGTGATGGAAGAGGCCGGTATTCAGGTCAAAAACATCCGCTATTTCGACTCTCAGCCCTGGGGCTGCGATGGCAACATTATTATGGGCTTTACCGCCGAGCTGGACGGGGATGACCACATCAGCGCCGATTTGGTCGAGCTGGATGACTGCCGCTGGTTCAAGCGGGAGGAGGTTCCCGTTCCTGACGACGATGTTTCCGTGACCAGTGAGCTGATTCATCAGTTCGCCGCCGGTCGGTTTTAAACGGAAGCTCTGACACATTCGAGGAATAAGCATGAGCGAAAAACAACAGCTGCTTTCCCTGCTTCGACAGGTCGAGCATGGAGCCTGCACGCCGGAGCAGGCTCTTTTACAGATGAAGCTTCAACCCTTCCAAGACCTCGGTTATGCCAAGGTCGATCACCATCGAGCCGTTCGTCAGGGCGTTTCTGAGGTGATTTATGGAAAATCCAAAACACCAGAGCAGATTCTGGGCATTGTCACCGCTATGGCGGAAAACGGCTGCACCAACATCCTGGTAACACAGATGAGCCAGGAAGCGGCGGAGCTGGTACGCAAAACCATCCCGCTGGACTACCATCCCATTCCTCGGCTGGGCATCGCTGTCCCGATGGAGCAAAAGCGGACAGGTAACATTGTGGTTGCCGCCGCCGGAACCAGTGATCTTTACTGCGCCGAGGAAGCCGCCCTCACCGCCGAAGCCCTGGGCAGCCGAGTGGTGCGCCTCTATGACGTGGGCGTTTCCGGTCTCCACCGCACCCTCAGCCATCTGGAAGAGCTGATGCAGGCTCGGGTGGTGGTGGCCGTGGCGGGCATGGAAGGGGCGCTGGCCTCCGTGCTGGGCGGTCTGGTGGACTGTCCTGTCCTTGCGGTTCCCACCAGCGTGGGCTATGGTGCCAGCTTTGGCGGGGTCTCCGCCCTGCTGAGTATGCTCAACTCCTGCGCCTCCGGCGTGAGCGTCGTCAACATTGACAACGGATTCGGCGCTGGCTATCAGGCGCACCTCATCAACCAAATGGAGACCGCCAAAGAGTGAAAACAGGGGTGCATTCTGTCTTCCATTTTGGAACGCCAGACTTGCACTGTTCTCCAGAATGTGTTATACTGGGCGGCGTTAAAAAATGTACCTGTTTTCAGAGAAACCAGAGGAACCGGGACGTTTGTCCGGGTTGTTCTCTGCTTTTCTCGTGAATTTATTTCCAAACGCAGTGAGGAAACTATGGCACCACGCAAGAAAAAAGAAACCGCCGCAAAGCCGGCATCCAACGACAAAGTGAAAGGTCTTCGGGCGGAAGTGCTGGAACAGCCCATCACCGAAACCCTGGAGATCAACTATATGCCCTACGCCATGAGCGTTATCATCAGTCGAGCCATCCCGGAGATTGACGGCCTCAAGCCCAGCCACCGCAAGCTGCTGTACACCATGTACCTCATGCGTCTACTGGGCGGCGCTCGCACCAAGTCCGCTAACGTGGTCGGCTCCACCATGAAGCTCAACCCCCACGGCGATGCCGCCATCTATGATACCATGGTGCGCCTATCCCGTGGCTATGGAGCCTTGCTCCACCCGCTGGTGGATTCCAAAGGCAACTTCGGCAAGGTCTATTCCCGTGATATGGCCTGGGCCGCCTCCCGTTATACGGAAGTCCGTCTGGACAACATCTGTCAGGAGTTCTTTAAGGATATCGACCGAGACACCGTAGACTTTGTGCCCAACTATGACGGCTCCATGCAGGAACCCACCCTCCTGCCCACCACCTTCCCCAACGTGCTGGTTTCTGCCAATCAGGGCATTGCCGTGGGCATGGCCTCCAATGTATGCGGCTTCAACCTGGGCGAAGTGTGCGACGCCGCCATTGCTCGGCTGAAAAATCCCGATGCAGACCTTTATGACATCCTGAAAGCCCCCGATTTCCCCACCGGCGGCGAGCTTCTCTATGACCGAAAGGCTATGGAGCAGGTCTATGAGACCGGAAAAGGCTCCCTCAAGGTGCGGGGTCGCTGGCGTTATGTGAAATCGGATAACCTGATTGAAATTTACGAAATCCCCTATTCCACCACCGCCGAGGCCATCATGGATAAGGTGGCAGAGCTGGTCAAGGCAGGAAAAATCCGTGAAATCACCGATATGCGGGATGAAACCGACCTTTCCGGCCTCAAGCTGACCATCGACCTGAAACGGGGCACTGACCCGGACAAGCTGATGTCAAAGCTCTTCAAAATGACCCCCTTGCAGGACGCTTATCCCTGCAACTTCAATATTCTGATTGAAGGAACCCCCAGGGTCATGGGCGTGGGAGAAATCCTCAACGAGTGGATTGCCTGGCGCATGAACTGCGTTCGCCGCCGTGCCTTCTACGACATGCAGAAAAAACAGGAAAAGCTGCACCTGCTGAAGGGCTTAAAGCGCATCCTGCTGGACATTGACAAGGCTATCCGCATCATCCGAGAGACCGAAACCGACGCAGAAGTGATTCCCAACCTGATGATTGGCTTCGGTATCGACCAGGTTCAGGCGGAATATGTGGCGGAAATCAAGCTGCGGAACATCAACCGGGAATATATCCTCAAGCGCACCAGCGAGGTGGACAAGCTCCAGGAGGAGATTGAGGATCTCCAGGATATCATGGACCGCCCCAGACGGGTCAAGAGCATCATCAACGAGGAGCTGCGAGCCGTCAAAAAGAAGTACGACCTCCCCCGCCGCACCCAGATTCTCTACGACGCAGAGGAGGAAGTGGAAGAGGTTGTGGAGGAGGTTCCTGATTACCCCGTCCATGTGTTCCTCTCCCAAGAGGGCTACTTCAAGAAAATTACCCCGCAGTCTTTGCGGATGTCCGGCGAGCAGAAATATAAGGAGGGCGACGGCCCCAGCCAGTACTGGGAGACCACCAGCGCTGCCGACATTATGTTCTTCACCGACCGTCAGCAGTGCTATAAGGCCACCCTGAACGACTTCGGTGACTCCAAGGCCAGCATCTTGGGCGATTATCTCCCCTCCAAGCTGGGCATGGATGAAGGAGAAAACGTGATTTGGGCCTGTCTGCCGGGGGACTATTCCGGCTCCCTGCTGTTCTTCTTCGAAAATGGCAAGGCCGCCCGGGTGGAGCTTTCCAAGTATCAGACCGTCACCCGCCGCAAGCGTCTGACCGGTGCTTACTCCGACAAAAGCCCCCTGCGCACCGCCCTTTTGCTCACCGAGGACAAAGAACTGGTGGTGTATTCCACCGAAAACCGTGCTCTCATTTTCAACACCGCTATGCTGACCCCCAAAACCACCCGCAACACCCAGGGCGTGGCTATTTTGAAGCTCAAGCCCAAATTCCAGCTCAGTGAAGTAAAAGCGCTGGAGCAATCCATGATCGTCAACGCTGCCAGATACCGTGCCCGCACCCTTCCCGGACTGGGTGCGATTCTCAAACCCGAGGACAAAGGCGAGGAACAGCTCACTCTGACTTAGAGCCTATCCGTAAAATAAGCGGCACGCCGCTTGTTTGGGTTTTCCCCGCACCTTCCTTGACCGATAGGCTCTTATGATAGGCTCTTAAGAGAGGAGACCGTCCCATGAGTGACGAGCAGAAATACGAACCCAATTTCCACTACACCCCCAAGGATGTCGAAGAAGCCATGAAGCTGGAGGAGCCATCCCCCAGCGCCGCCCCTTATACCCCCGCTTACGATCAAGCCCGTTCCACCGGCCCCCGCCGAGCTGTTTCGAAAAAAAAGGCCAGCTCCTTCCTGCCCGTCATTTTGGTGGGCGCTCTGCTGGGTCTGCTGGTGTTCGGCGGCGCAAAACTGGCACAAAATAAGGTTTATTGGCACTTTGGCAGCGGCAGCAGCGAGGAGGAAGCCGACCCCGGCTTTGGTTACAATTTTGAGGACGACGTGGAAGTGAATCAGGGAGCCAACGAGAACTACTCCCTCCCCGCCTACGAAGGGGACAGCTCCGGCCTTTCCATCCCCCTGAACGCCCCCGGCGCAACAGAGAGCGCTGTCCCCCTCTCCCCCGTGGAGTTTTACCAGTCCCAGCTTGCCTCCACCGTCAGCATCACCGTCTACGCCGGTCAAAGCGCCGCTTATGGCTCCGGCATGATTCTCTCGGATGACGGCTATATCCTGACCTGCGCCCATGTCATCCAAAATACGGAAACCTGCGTTGTCACCCTCTCCAACGACAAGCAATATGAGGCCAAGCTGGTGGGCAGTGACGAGCAAACTGACCTGGCTGTGCTGAAAATTCAGGCCAAAAACCTGAAGCCTGTCACCTTTTGTGACTCCGAGCAACTCCAAATCGGTGAAACCGTCTATGTCATCGGCGACCCGCTCGGCCCTCAGTTCCGGGGCAGCCTCTCGGAGGGTATTCTGTCGGGAATGAACCGAACTGTCTCCTCCGGCGGCTATGCGCAGATGCTGATGCAAATCACCGCCCCCGTCAACTCCGGCAACTCCGGCGGCCCCCTCTTCAATCAGTTTGGTCAGGTCATCGGCGTGGTCAATATGAAGATGAGCAGCAAAAGCCCGACCGCCGCTTCCATCGACAATATGGGGCTTTCCATTCCCTCCCAGACGGTGAAAAAGATTGTGGAGTCCCTGGCGCAGACCGGCTCCGTGACCCGCCCTGTGCTGGGCATCAGCTGTTACACCTTGGATGAGGTCTATGAACACATGACCGGCGTGCCCAAAGGACTTTGGGTCATCAGCATCAATGAAAAATCCGATTGCGCCAAGCAGGGTCTTCTGTTGGGCGACCTGATTACCCAAGCGGATGGGATTCCCTTGCAGTCTGTTCCCCAGTTTCAGCAAATCATTGCTGACCGCAAGCCCGGTGACACCGTGGTTTTGACCGTCTGGCGAGACGAAAAACTGGCGGAAGAGGCGCAAAAAGCCAAGGAATCCCCGGAAAGCTCCGCCTCTTCTTCGGCAGAAGCATCCACTTCCTCAGAGGAAGAACAAAAACCCGTCAGTTATCACTTTAAATACTTAGGTGATTTCACTGTAAAACTCATCAGTTCCAAAGATTTAGATAAGGAGAACTAAACTATGCCTATTTCTGTTTTTATCAACTCTCTCTCCGTGGCTGTGGGCGGCCTGCTGGGTACCCTGATCGGAGAACGCCTGAACGCCGACTTTAAGCAAAAACTGAACATGATTTTGGGCTGCTGCTCCATGTGCATGGGCATCAGCAACGTCGTCCTGATGGAAAATATGCCCGCCGTGGTCATGGCCGTGCTGCTGGGCACTGTGCTGGGTCTGTTGCTCCACCTGGGCGACCGCATCACCAAGTGCGCCGGCTGGATGCAGAGAACCATGTCCCGCTTCCTCTCCTCTGGCTCCGGCAAGATGGACGAAAACGCCTCCGCCACCCTGCTGACGGTTATCGTTCTGTTCTGCGCCAGCGGCACGGGTATTTATGGCTCTATGATTGCCGGTATGAACGGAGACCACTCTATCCTGCTCACCAAGTCCATGCTCGATCTCATCACCGCCCTGATTTTCGCTTGCAGTCTGGGTCTGGCTGTGTCTCTGGTGGCCATTCCTCAGCTGCTGATCTTCTCCGCCCTGTTCTTCTGCGCCGGACTCATCTTCCCCCTGACCACCCCGGCCATGATTCACGACTTCAAAGCCTGCGGCGGCTTTATTATGCTGGCCACCGGCTTCCGCATCGCTGGCATCAAGCTCTTCCCCACCGCTGACATGATTCCCGCCATGGTGCTGGTCATGCCGGTGAGCTGGCTGTGGACCACCTTTGTGCTGCCTCTGGCCGCCGGATAACCTCCCCGCCCCGGAAAGAGACAAAATTCTTCTTTACAGACCGTTCCTTTTCTTCTATAATGATATTTGTACCCGATTGAAAACTATTTGAACAGGTGAGTGAATCATATGGCATCCATCAAATTTGATGAATATAAAGTGAAACTGAACAACCTCGGCCCCGTTCTGGACGATCTGGGCGTGTCTCTGGGCATGGAAGCCGCCATCGAGGAGCTGGATCTGCTCCAGGCACAGTCCGCCGCTGACGATTTCTGGAGCAATATGGAAAAGGCTCAGAAGGTCTCTCAGCGCATCAAAAACCTCCAGGATAAGATTGAAGCACAGAATAAGCGTGTTTCTACCGTGGAGGATTTGCTGGTGCTCTGCGAGATGGGCATTGAGGAGGATGACGACTCCATGGTGGAGGAGCTGGAAGAAAGCTTCACCGCTCTGGAAGCGGACATTGAAAGCGCCCGGCTGTCCACTCTTTTCCGTGGCGAATATGATAAAAATGACTGTATGCTGACCATCCACGCCGGTGCTGGCGGCACTGAGGCACAGGACTGGGCCTCCATGCTCTTCCGTATGTATCAGCACTGGGCCGATAAGCATGGTTTTAAATGCGAGACCCTGGACTATGAAGACGGCGACGAAGCCGGCATCAAAACCGCAACCCTGATGATTACCGGTGAAAACGCTTATGGCTACCTCCGCAGTGAGCACGGTGTCCATCGTCTGGTGCGTATCTCCCCCTTTGACTCCAACGCCCGCCGTCAGACCTCCTTTGCCGCTATTGAGGTCATGCCCGACCTTCCCGATGACGTGGAAGTGGACATCCGTCCCGAGGATGTGGAAATGCAGGTCTTCCGCAGCTCCGGCGCAGGCGGCCAGCACATCAACAAGACTTCCTCCGCTGTCCGTCTGATTCACAAGCCCACCGGCATTGTGGTCGCCAGCCAGCAGGAACGCTCTCAGTTCCAGAACCGTGACACCTGCTATCGGATGCTCCGTGACAAGCTGGTGCAGCTCCAGATGCAGGCTCACGCCGAGAAAATCTCCGACCTGAAGGGTGTTCAGATGAAAATTGAATGGGGCAGCCAGATTCGTTCCTATGTCTTCATGCCCTACCAGATGGTCAAGGATATGCGTACCGCTTTTGAGACCAGCAACATCAGCGCAGTCATGGACGGCGACCTGGACGGCTTTATCAACGCCTATCTGACCGCCGAGGCCACCGGTAACTGGGCTACCAAATAACAACCGATGAAGCTCCCCCATCAGGTGAAAACGCTTTTCTTCTCCTGACTGGGTATTGGCGTGAACCAAAAGCTCATTTAGGGCAATACCGTATAATAGGGATGTGCGGATTGCGCAGTAATTTTGCTTCCAAATT
>JAKSQD010000072.1 GCA_024404315.1 Oscillospiraceae bacterium | reverse complement strand
GGGTCTGCTTTTTTGTTTGAAAAACCAATGATTGGGCTTTAAGGCAATACCGCATCATAGGGATGTGCGGATTGCGCAGGAATTTTGCTTCCAAATTTGTTGGGAAAGCCGCAGGAATACTGACGTATTTCAAGGGTTTTACGGCAAATTTGGGAGTGAAAGGACAAGCAAGGCGCACATTCGACGATTGTGCGGTGTTGCCTTAAGGGTTTCTGTGCTCCGCTGAACCCTACTTCCGTGCCACCAGCGCCACGAGCACGCCCCACACCACCACGCACAGGGGCACGAAAATGGCAAAATGGAGCTTGCGGATTTTGTGGTTCCACACCTTCATGCCCACCAAAGCGCCCACAGCGCCGCCCAGCGCAGCGGTCAGGAGCAGCGTCCGCTCCTCAATCCGCCAGCGGCCATGTTCAGCCTGCCATTTGTCGATGCCGTAGAGGGTGAACCCCACCAGATTGACCACCAGCAGGTAACAAAGGCATAGCTGATTCAGCGTGGTCATTTTTCCGCATCCTCCCACTGCTTCCAGACCTCGGGGCAGTAGCCTACCGTGGCCTTTTTGCCGTTGCGGACGATGGGCGTTTTGAGCAGGCGGGGATCATCCAGCAGATGCTCCAGCTTCTGCTCGTCGTAGGCCAGATAGCCCAGTCCTTTGGCGTCGGGATGCTTGGGGTCAATGACGTTCTCGATGCCGCCCACGGCACGGATGACGCTGGTCAGCTCCCCCCGGCTCATGCCAAACTTGAGAATGTCCACGTTCTGGAACTTCACTCGCCGCTCTTTGAAATAGCGCTGGGCTTTTTTGGTGTCAAAACATTTGGATTTTCCGAAAATCTGAAGGTTCACTGAGCTGCCTCCTTATCGGGGCCGCACTTGGGGCAGGAGACATAGCCTTCGCCCTCTGCTTCTTCCAGCGTCATTTCGGAGGGATTGCTCATGCCGGAGCAATTGGGGTTGGTGTGAATCTTGCCGCTCTTGCTGACATAAACCACGTCTTCCGCATCATCCATTTCGGGGATGACCGTTTCCACGTTGGCGCTCTGGCTGTCGCTGCCGGAGCTGGTGGTGACGATGCCGGTATCATAGTCAATGACGCTGCCGGGCACGACGTTAAAGGCGTACACGTTGAAGCAGACACCCTTTCCCTTATCCTCCACCGACCAGGCTTCCATCTCCACGCCGGAGGGAACCATATCATCTCCGTCAAAAACGGGGGTCACACGGTAAAGGACGTGATTACCGGTGTCCTTAACGTAATTGGCCACCTGGTTTTCCAGGGGGAGCATAGCGATGACGTTCAGATAGTGACTGCCCGTGACCAGGTTCTTATCATTGGCGTTCTCACCCGCCAGCTGGAAGCCGATGAGGTGGCAGCGCTCCCAGCCCATGCCCTTCTGCCAGCCGGTGGGGTGGACTCGGCTGATGTCACCACGTTTATCCGTGGGCATCAGCTCTTCGCAGATGTTGGCAAAGGCGATACCGCAGCGTCCGCTCTCGTCCAGCTCGCTGTAAAACTCAAAGATGCCGGTTTCTTGTTTTTCGCTCTTGGAGAAGGAGGGCTTGTTATCGTTGACGATGATATAGGGGTCGCCCTCCCAGTCGGGAATGGCCACCTGTTCATCCAGCATCACGGGGGCATTGTCGCCGATGGTGATATCAGCGGTATGGGAGGGGGTAGCGGGGGTATGGGCAGAGCTGTTTCCGCCGCCGGTGACGGGCAAATCCACGCCGCCGCCCTCCTCACCAAGCAGTCCAATCACGCCCAAATAGCACAAAATCAGAATGGTAGAAAGAATGGCAACAATCTTTTTCTTTAAATCTTTCATGGCGATCCCTCATTTACTAGAAGCAGTTCTTGCACTCTTCGTAATTTCTGCTTTTTGCCTCTGCATAGGTCATGGCGGTGGAATATTTCATGCCGGAGCAGTCGGAACGCTGGTGAATCTTGCCGCTGTCGCTGACGTAAACGGTCGCATCATCAGAGAGCACACTGCCGGAGCCGGAAGCATCGGTATCAGCGGGCGTGGAGCTGGTGACGGTGACGGTGATGGTTTTGGTGGTTGTTGCCTGCCGATACAGCTTTGTGGCGGCGGCGGTGATTTTCACCTTCATCTGGTAGGTTCCAGCGGCGGTTCCCTTGGCCACAGTGACCTTACCGCTGGAAGAAACGGTCAGCTTGCTGCTGCCGGAGGTCTTCTTGCAGGTAATCTTACCAGCGGTAGCCTTTGCGCCGATGGAAAAGCTCTTTTTGGCTTCCTTGACCTGGTTCTCGGTGTAGGATTTGGCGGTGGTGGAAAGGGTGATGGTCTGCGCCTTGCTGCCGATGGTGAGCACGGCGGGCTTGCTGGTTGCGCCGCTGCCGTTGCGGTCTGCTGCGACCTTTGCCTTGACGTAATAGGTTCCCTTCTTCTTGGGAGCCTTGCCGTTGGCAGAAGCGCCGCTATTGGACTTGGTGGTCTTTTGGGTGCAGGCGCTGTCGGTGTAATAGGTGTAAGTAACCTTTCCCTTGCTGCCGGTGACGGAAGCGGCTCCGATGGAGACGGCTTTCCCGGTGTAAGCGGCATCCTTATTCTTGAGGGCGATGGTGGATTTTACCTTGGTAATGGTAAGCACCGCCACATTGCTGGAAATCAAGCCGTCTTCCTCATTTTCGGCCAGAACATAATAGGTTCCGGCATAAACGGGAGCGTCACCCTCATACCGCACACCGGCGTTTTTGGGGGTGGTCATCTCAGTACACTGGGCGTTGACGTAGTAGGTATAGTAAATTTCATCCACATCCACGCCGCCTACGGCTTCCGCTTCCTCCATGGTGATTTCCGAGCCGGTGTAAACGGCGGTTTTGTCGGCCAGGTAAATGGCGGGAAGCTCTTCCTCCTCCGGGTCGGGATACGGTTCCTCCTCTTCCTCGTCCTTTTCCTCCTCTTCTGGCGGGACGGCGGGAGTCACTTCTCCGCTGTTGGCAGAAGCGCCGGGAGCGGGCAGAAGCTCCGCCGCCAGCGTCGTGCTCCCCAGCAGGCTCACGGACATCATGGCTGCCAGAAGCAGTGCGAGCACTTTGTTTTTCATAGCATACATCTCCTTTGTTGTTTCATTGACATCATGAAATGGCTGTTCAGGATGGCTCCGCCAATCGAGCCCGCAGTCCGCTGTAGCGCCGGGTTTGACGGTCATTTCCTACCATTTTATAGATAATTTCGTCCCTGCCCACGATGATGAGCAGGTCTTTTGCTCTGGTGATGGCGGTATAAAGCACCCCCCGGGTCATCAGCATGGGAGCGCCGCCGCAGGCGGCCAGAATCACCGCCCGGTATTCACTGCCCTGCGCCTTGTGAACGGTCATGGCGTAGGCCAGCTCCAGCTCGGGCAGCAGGTCGGCGGTGTATTCCACCAAGCGCCCCTCGAAGTTGACGGTCAGCAGCTCGCCCCGGTCTTCGATGGAGACAATCTCCCCGATATCTCCATTGAAAATGCCCATGCCACCCTTGCGGCCTCCTTCTTCCCGCCACATGATGTCATAGTTGTTCCGCACCTGGATGACCCGGTCGCCCTCTCGAAAGACCATAGAGCCGAATTTCCGTTCCTTTTTTCCGGGCGCTGGTGGGTTGAGCACCTGCTGCAAGCTCTGGTTGAGGTTGGTGGTTCCGGTGATATACTTTCGAGTGGGGGAGAGGACTTGTATTTGATCCGCCGGAATGCCCAGCTTTTCGGGCAGCCGTCGGGCGCAGAGATCCAAAATGGTGTCCACGGCGGAGGGGCCGTCCACACGCCGCAGGAAAAAGAAATCCTGTGCGCTGTGGTTGACCAGCGTCGGCAGTTCGCCTTGGTTGACCATGTGGGCGTTCATCACAATGGCCGACTGCTGCGCTTGACGGAAGATTTCGGTCAGGCGCACCATGGGCACAACCCCGGAACGAATCAAATGGTCAAAGAGCTGTCCCGGTCCCACGCTGGGCAGCTGGTCGGGGTCGCCCACCAGAACCAGGCGGCAGTCACTTTTCAGTGCACCCAGCAGCGCCGCCATCAAGGGCACATCCACCATGGACATCTCGTCCACAATGACGGCATCCACGTCCAGCGGCTCGTCCGGGCACTTGGTAAAGGCCAGCTTTCCGCTTTCGCTGTCGTAGCCCGCCTCCAACAGGCGGTGAATGGTGGTGGCCTCCGTGCCGCAAAGCTCGCTCAGACGCTTGGCCGCCCGTCCCGTGGGAGCAGCCAGCGCCGTATCCAGGTGGAGAGCATCGAACAATTCCAGAATGCCTCGGAGCGAGGTGGTTTTTCCCGTGCCGGGGCCGCCGGTCAGCAGCATCACCTGCACCCGTGCCGCCAGAGCAACGGCTTCCCGCTGCTGGGCAGCGTATTCGATGCCCTGTTCCCGCTGGATGCGGTCGATGATCTGCGCCACATTTTTGGGGGGCATCAGCTCCCGCTGGCACATCTCTCCAATGCGCTCGGCCACCTCCACCTCTGCGTCATAAAGGTCTCCCCGGTAGACGGCGTGAACCCCGGCGATGTCCTCCCGCTGAATCTGGTTCCTGAGCTCCAGCGCATCCAAGCCTTCTCGGAGGGTTTGCGCCCCCACGGGGGTGTCCTCGGTGGAAAGGAGCTGGGCGGCGGCAGCCATGAGCTTTTCTTCCGGGAGAAACACATGACCCAAGTCCAGATTATGGGTCAAAACGTAATACAAGCCCGCTTCAATGCGCTGGGGGTCTTCCACCCGCACCCCCAGAGAGGCCGCCATACGGTCGGCTTCCCCAAAGCGGATGCCCAGCTCCTCGTCCACCAGCACATAGGGATCGGAGCGGACAATCTCAATTGCCCCTTTGCCGTACTGCTTCCACAGCTTCACGCCCAGCTCCGGGGGCATGGAGTGGGCGGCGAGAAACTCCAACAGCGTCCGCATCCCGGCTCGTTGGGCAAATTCCGCCTGAATGGCACGGGCTTTTTTCAGGGAGATGCCTTTCATTTTGGCAAGCTCCTCCGGCTCCGATTCCAGCACCTCGAAGGTGCGAGCGCCGAAGCGATCCACCAGCCGCTGTGCCAGCTTGGGGCCGATGCCCTTGACCACGCCGGTGGAAAGATAGTCAAAAATGGAGTCGGTCTCCGTGGGGAGGCGCTGTTCCATGTGGTCGGCTCGGAATTGGGAGCCATAGGTGGGGTGGTTGATCCATGCGCCTTGCAATTCCACCTGAATGCCGGAGCAGATGCCGGGCATGATACCCACCGCTGTGACCTGCTCCCCGTTGCTCTTGAGGCGCACCACAGAATAGCCGTTTTCATCGTTGTGGAAAATAACCGCCGTCACAGAGCCCTCTAGGGTGTCCAGCTCCTCCGTGTCCGGGTCGTGCGGTTCTTGCTTTGGTGTTCTTCTGGGCATTCAACCACCTCCTTTTTTCCCGCCTGCTCAAAAGCGGGAAAGCGCTTCTTTTCTTTTTCCGTGCAGCTTGCTCGTCCCCGTCTAACAGGAAGGCGGGCGGACAATCTTCACGCCGACAAAGCATTTGGAACAGAGATATTCCACGTCGGCTCTTCCCTTTGGGGTCAACCCCCGATCCAGGATGACCACCTTTCCCCGCAGCAGCCCCGCCCGTTTCAGCCAGCACAGGCCACGGATCATCTGTTCCACATCCGTTCCGTCTCCAGAGGCAATCAGCCGCAATTCCAGCGTTTCGACCCGTCCCACGGGCATCAGCATCGCCCCATAAGCCGTCCACAGCAGAGCAATGAGACCCAGCGCCGCAAAAATCGCCACAAACACCTCAAACATCGTTCCTCACCTCCTTTTCAGCCTATGCCGCAGAGAAAAAAGAGGTGAGAGTACCAAAAACCAGTATATACGATAACCTACCAGAAGTCCAGCAATTTCGAATCGGCCTCGTTCCCGCTCCAAACACAAAACGGGCATCCGTCCCCCCAAAAAAGCAACTGATTTTTGCTCTTTCCAGGCAGACCGACACCCGTTTTGTGTGATTATTCGGCAAATTCCACCACGGCGTGAATGCTCCCCTCGGGGGAGGCCAGAACCACCGTTATCAGCCCCTCTTGACGGCTGACACGGGGCTGGAATACGTCGCCCAGATGTGCGGCGGCCTTATACTCCGCCCGGAGGCGGCGGGTTTGGAAGTCTTGGGGCAGGTACTCACTGGCCAGCTTGACGTACCAGGCGTTGTTGACGTGGTGATAAGCGTCCAACATATATTTCCGCACGGGGAACGCCTCCTCGTCCACCCACTCGGTGGGCAGGGCGATTTTGCGCCCCGGATCGTCGATGTTCTGGGCGGGACTGGCCTCATAAAAACCGATGTCCGCCGGAGTGATACGGACGGGGGACATGGTGTCCCGGTTAACAAGGAACCATTGGGTTCGGGCACGGATGCAGGTTTCTCCCTGGTCGTTGTCGATGTTGAATTCACGTTGCGCAAACATCCGCTTGAAGCCGCTGCTCCAGGTTTTCATGGTGAGGATGTCCCGGAAGGAGCAAGGCTTCTCAAAGTACACCAACCAGCTATTCAGCACCCAAACCCGGCCACTTTCGGCCATATATTCGGGAGAGACCACGGAAATGGTGTGGGAGTCGGCGGCATCCTGCATCAAATCCAGTGCGCCGCCCATCGTCAAGGTGCGGTTTTCATCGGTGTAGATGAAGGGGAGCCGCAAATCGTAAGAATGAATCATAGGAACCTCCGGTAAAGCGTGGAACGAGAAGGACAGGAAGAGGAGGAAGGCTGCCTCCACGCTCCTTTTTATCAGTGGTATTATACACCATTTTTTTGAAAATGCAAAGCAGAGATTCGGCGGAAAATCCCCCCTCTTTCTCCAGAAAACAAAAAGGGCGATACCCCCGAAAGGATACCGCCCGTATTTTGTGGGAAGGGTGATACAGAAGGTTTTGTTAATTCGTGGCCTTCTTCTTGGTCAGGGTGACAACGCCCTCGATGGCCAGGATGACAGCCAGGACGACCAGCAGCACGCCGAAGCCCACCTGAACATAGGGACCCCAGTCAGCAGCGGCAACGGTACCATCAGCCTGGGGAACACCATTGGTGATGAGGCCGAGCTGGGTCTTGGTGTTGATAATCAGAGAGGAGATGGTCACGCAGAGCATGAAGGCCATGGGAATGACAACCATAGCGTTCTTCTTGCCCACGTTGCCCAGCCAGGTGGCAACGGCCAGCAGACCCAGAGCGGCCAGCAGCTGGTTGGCAGAGCCAAACAAAGCCCAGATCTTGGCGTAACCATTCAGACCCAGCAGCACGCCCAGAACGACGGTGAGGATGGTAGCAACATAGGGGTTGGCCAGAATCTTCTTATAGCCGGTGACGTTCTCGGGGGTCTCACCCTTGGTGCCATCCAGCCAGAACTCCTGGAACATGAAACGAGCCAGACGGGTGGCGGTATCCAGAGAGGTCAGGCAGAAGGCAGAGTAGGTCAGAACCAGCAGGGTGTAGAGGATGTTGTACATGCCGGAGCCATAGCCGCCGCCGACGGTGGCAGCCATGCCAGCGATACCGCCAGCAAAGATGCTGGTAGCGCCGGAGAAAGCCATATCGGGGTTGGCAGCGTTCCAGGTGAACGCATAGCCGACAGCGCACATGGTCAGCATAGCCAGCACGCACTCCAGCAGCATACCGCCGTAAGCGATGGGCTGTGCATCGGTCTCCTTATCCAGCTGCTTGGAGGTAGTGCCGGAGGAAACCAGGGAGTGGAAGCCGGAGCAAGCGCCGCAGGCAATGGTGGTGAACAGGACGGGGAAGACAGGGGTGGAGCAGGTCTCAGCCTGGATGACGGGCAGGCTGCTCAGAGAGGGATGCGCCACGACGACTGCAAACACAGCCACCGCAATCATGGCGTACAGCAGGAAGGAGGACAGATAGTCACGAGGCTGGAGCAGAATCCAAACGGGGGTGACGGAGGCCACAGCGATGTACAGGCCGACAATCCACATCCAGGTGTTAGCAGACAGATAGATGGGGTGGAAGTTCATGCCGATGGCCATGCAGACGACGATGGCAACCACGCCCAGCAGGGTGGAAACGCCCATGGGAGCGTTACGGCGATAAACCAGGAAGCCGAAGACAATGGCAATGACGATGAACAGGATGGAGACCATGGCCACGGAAGCGGAGGAGGCAGAGGCAGCCACATTCAGAGCGCCGGTCTCGTCATAGGTGGCCTTGAAGGTGCCAGCCACGATGGAAGCGAAAGCAGCCACAACCAGAATCAGGGTCAGGTAAGAGAAGATGATGAACAGGCGCTTGGCACGGATGCTCATGTTAGCGGAGATGATTTCGCCGATGGACTTACCGCCATGGCGGACGGAAGCGAACAGAGCGCCGAAGTCATGCACGCCGCCGAAGAAGATACCGCCGACCAGAATCCACAGGGTGCAGGGCAGCCAGCCGAAGCCCATGGTCAGAGCGGAGATGGGGCCGGTGATGGGGCCTGCACCGGCGATGGAGGAGAAGTGATGGCCCATCAGAACGGGAGCCTTTGCGGGAACGTAGTCAATGCCGCCGTCGTCCACGGTGTGGGCAGGGGTCTGACGGGTGGGATCCTCGCCAACGCCCCACTGCTCGCACAGCCACTTGCCATAAAACAGGTAGCCGCAGGCCAGCACGACGATGCCGATGATGAGAAGCAACAAACCATTCATTGTGTGAATACTCCTTCTTTTCAAATTTTTTCAGTTTTCCCTAGAGCGTCTTTTTCTTTTGGGAAAAAGCGTGTTTTTCAAAAATTTCGCCACGTTTCGGCCAGCGGAGTTTGCAACGACGGAATCCTTCCCCAATTCAACCGCCGCTGTCTGCACTTCCATCCAGCCATGAAGCGAAAAATGAAAACTTTTTCGGATGCGGCACTTGCGGAGGGCTTTCAGCGCTGCCTCGTCCGCACTGTCGCACAGAATCATCAGTACCAGGTTGGTACACATATGGTTTTTCCCGGGTTTGACCTGCGGCTGACCCAACTCCAGCGTTTTGGCCAGACACTGCTGGTAAAGCTCCTCCGTCAGGTGCGGAGTGGAAAAGAAATAGGCGTATTCGTGCCGATCCGCCGCCCACATTTCGGCTCGTTTGACCATCATATAGCCGGTGCTGTGCTCATGAAAAACAGCGGCGGCCACGAGAGGTGCTTCTTCCCGCTGACAAAGCTGAACATCGTAGCTGGAACGGTAGGCTTGCAGAACACGATCCAGCAGCTCGGGGCGGGTCAGGCTCATGATGGGTTCTCCTTTTCTCTCCCTGCGGGAAAAATCCCGTTATTTTTATCGAACAGAGTTCATTCTAGCACTTTGAGCAAGATTTTCAAGTGTAATATCACCAAAATATAAATATGAACATTCTGTGAACTATGGCATTTTGCACAACAATCTCTGTCCGACCTGCTCTTGACCCGTGGAATTTGTCAACAACCTGTCAAATTTTCGCTTTTGAGAGCCAAAAGTGTGGAAGCCAAAAGGAAACGGCCTGGAACGGGCAGCATCCTGCCACATTCCAGACCGGATTTTTTAGAATCTTTCCCCTATGGGTGGAATCACACCATCAGCTCACACACCAGGTCGGTATAACCGGCGGGATCCTCCAGGGGCAGACCGGCGATAAGCAGCGCCTGTGCATACAGCAGCTCGGCATACTTGGCGGCCTTTTCGGGGTTCTCGGTGATGGCGTTCTTCAGGGCGGCAAACACGGGAGCGTCACCGTTCAGCTCCAGCACCCGCTCGGCCTGGAAGCCCATCATGTCCTGACCGTGGCTCTTGAGGCTCTTCTCCATCTCGATGGTGATGGGGCCGTCAGAGGTCATGCACACAGCGTGGGATTTCAGAATCTTGGAGATGCGTGCCTCCTTAATCTTATCGCCCAGGGTGGTCTTGAGGAAGCTCATCACGTCCTTGGCGCTCTCTGCCTTCTCCTCGGCGGCCTTCTTCTCCTCCTCGGTCTCGGGGAGAGCGTCCTCGTCGTTGATGCTCTTGAGCTTCTTGCCGTCGTACTCCTGGAGCGCCTGCACGGTGAACTCGTCCACGTCCTCGGTCAGATACAGAATCTCATAGCCTGCATCCAAGATGCGCTCCGCCTGGGGCAGCTTGCCCAGCTGGGAAGCCTCGTCGCCCACAGCGTAGTAAATGAAGGGCTGCTCCTCCTTCATGCGCTCCACATACTCCCGCAGGGTCGTGCCCTTCTCGTTCTCGGAGGAGTTGAAGAGCACCAGATCCTGGAGCAAAGTTTTATTCTTGCCGTAATCGGCGTACACGCCGAACTTAATCTGTGCGCCGAAGGCCTTCCAGAACTTCTCGTAGTCCTCCCGGTTGTCCTTCTGCATCTTCATCAGCTCGGCCTTAATCTTCTTTTCCAGGTTGCGGGCAATGACCTTGAGGCTGCGGGTGTGCTGGAGCATCTCACGGGAGATGTTCAGGGAGACATCAGGGGTATCCACAATACCCTTGACGAAGCGGAAGTGCTCGGGCAGCAGGTCGGCGCACTTATCCATAATCAGCACGCCGGAGGAATAGAGCTGGAGCCCCTTCTCAAACTCACGGGTGTAGAAATCATAGGGAGCATTGCCGGGGATGAACAGCAGGGCGGTATAGGAGATGTTTCCCTCGGTGGTGACACGGAGGGTGGTCAGGGGCTTTGCGTAATCGTTGAATTTATCCTGATAAAACGAGTCATACTCCTCCTGGGTCACATCGTCCTTGGAGCGCTGCCAGATGGGGGTCATGGAGTTGAGGGTTTCCAGCTCCTGATAGTCCTCCCACTCGGTTTTGTAGTCGTCGCCAGCGTCCTCGGGGCGGGGCTTCTGGCGGGACTTGTTCATCATCATCTCAATGGGGTAGTGGATATAGTCGGAATACTTCTTGACCAACTCCTGAATGCGGTACTGCTCCAGATATTCGTCGTACTTCTCCTCCTCAGTGTCGGGCTTGATGTGCATGATGACATCGGTGCCCACGGTGGGCTTGGAGATGGGCGTAATCTCGTAGCCGTCGGCGCCGTTGGAGACCCACATGTAACCGGTATCAGAGCCGTAGGCACGGGTCAGAACCGTAATCTGGTCGGCCACCATAAAGGCGGAATAGAAGCCCACGCCGAACTGACCGATGATATCCACATCGCCGTCAGGGGTTTCGGCAGCGGCCATATCCTTCTTGAACTGGAAGGAGCCGGACTGAGCGATGGTACCCAGGTTCTTTTCCAGCTCGTCCTCGGTCATACCAATGCCGTTATCGGAGACGGTGATGGTGCGAGCCAGCTGGTTGACGGTAATTTGAATCTTGAAATCATCACGGTTCAGACCCACCTGATCGTCTGTCAGGGACTGATAGGACAGCTTGTCCATAGCGTCGCTGGCGTTGGAGATGATCTCACGGAGGAAGATTTCCTTGTGGGTATAGATGCTGTTAATCATCATGTCCAACAGGCGCTTGGATTCGGCCTTGAACTCTTTCTTTGCCATAGCGGATTACCTCTTTTATGAAAAATTTCATCGAAAACCATTTTAGCACTCTCTGTTTCCGAGTGCCAGATTATCATAATCCTTTTGCGTGACGATTGCAAGGGGTTTTTCCAACTGTTCACAAAATTTTCACGGGAAGGGGAATTCACTTCTCCCGTTCGGGTAAAACTCTCCCTTGCATCTTCCCCCTATCTGCGGTAAACTGATAGCAAATTGACCCTATTTTATTTTCTAAGAGGAGTTTTCAAATCATGCGTGACGGATTTATCAAAGTAGCAGCAGCCACCCCTTCCGTTCGAGT
>JAKSQD010000071.1 GCA_024404315.1 Oscillospiraceae bacterium | reverse complement strand
CCCCCATTCATCCCTATCCACCCACCCCATCATTTTTAAAAAGGAGAGACCCAAAATGAAAAAACCCTCTTGGATCGACGAATTTAAGGCGTTTATCGCCCGTGGCAACGTGCTGGACATGGCTGTCGGCGTGGTCATCGGCGGTGCCTTCACTGCAATCGTCACCTCCATCGTTGAGAACCTGCTGACCCCCATCATCGGCCTGCTGATGGGTAACACCGACTTCTCCGGCCTGGTGGTCGCTGGCTTCGGCATCGGCAACGTCATCAACGCCATCATCACCTTCTTCATCACCGCTTTTGCTGTGTTCTGGATTGTCAAGGCAGTCAACAAGGCACAGGAGCTGGGCAAGAAGGAAGAGGAAGCCGCTCCCGAGGAGCCCGCTGGCCCCACCCCCGAGGAGCTGCTGACCGAGATCCGCGACCTGCTCAAGGCACAGCAGGACAAGTAATTCATGCGTTCTAAGCGCATTTGGGCGATGATGGGCGTTTTGTATATGGTCATCATCGTCCTGCTGACGGTCTACTGGATGGCCACCATGGAGCTAATGACCGGCATCACGGGCATCATGATGTTCCCCGCCTTTGCCGCTCTTTCCGCTCAGTATTTCAACCGCCGCTGGATCATTCGCCACGGACGGCAAGGTCATGTGGAGGAGCCGGACTTCATCGAGCCTCCCTACCCGCAGCCCGGCGGACGGACGGAGCTGGTCTCCGGCTTGGTCTTCGGAGTACTGGCGGGACTGAGCCTCCTTTGGGGCATCGGTCAGGTCGTTGGATTCCTTGTTCACGCTTAACCACACCTCGCACAATCCCTTACCCCCCCACCGGGTCTGAAATGGAGCAATCTGTTTCAGACCCGGTTTTTTGTCCGCCGTGAAACCCCTCCCCTCCCCCACCGCACAACGAAAAAAGCTCTCCCTACAGCCAAAAGCCATAGAGAGAGCAAGAGAAAGATAGAGATACTAGAAAACGAGTTATGAGCAAGCGGGAAAACCGGTTAGGTTATTCCTCCACTTCGCCCACGATCGCAATATGAACCTCGTCGAGCTGCTTCTGTTCGACGTGACCAGGAGCGCCCATCATCACGTCCTGAGCGTTCTTGTTCATGGGGAAGGGAATAATCTCACGGATGGATTCCTCACCGGCCAACAGCATGACCATACGATCCACGCCGGGAGCAATGCCAGCATGAGGAGGTGCGCCATAGCAGAAGGCATGATACATGGCGGGGAACTTGGCCTTCACGTCGTCCTCGCCCAGACGCACCAGCTCAAAGGCCTTAATCATGATTTCGGGGTCATGGTTACGCACAGCGCCGGAGGACAGCTCCACGCCGTTGCACACCAGATCGTACTGCTCGGCCATGATGCTGAGGGGGTCGATTTCGCCCCGCTCTGCCTTGAGCAGGGTTTCCATGCCGCCGGTGGGCATCGAGAAGGGGTTGTGGCAGAATTCCAGCTCGCCGGACTCCTCGCCCAGCTCGTACATGGGGAAGTCCACAATCCAGCAGAATTCATAGCGCTCCTTGTCCATGTGACCCTCGCAGGCGTTGCCCAGCTTGGTGCGCAGAACACCAGCGCTCTTCTGAGCGTCTAGCAGCTTGCCAGCGGTAAAGCCAATGAAGCAATCGGGGGTCAGGCCGAGCTTCTCCACCAGAGCGTCCTTGCTGTCCTTCAGGAACTTGGAAACGCCACCGGCCAGCTCGCCCTTGTTGTCCAGCTTGCACCAATAAGCCTTGCTGCCGGACTGAACCTCTACCTCATTGCACAGCTTGTCAATGGCCTTGCGTGCCAGCTTGCAGCCGGGAACGACCACCGCCTTGACGGTCTGACCCTGGAAGGGGGCAAACTCGGTTGCGCCGCAGATGTCGGAAACATCCTGCACAATCAGGTCAATGCGCAGGTCGGGCTTGTCGGAGCCGTAGGTTTCCATAGCATCACGGAAGGTGATGCGCTGGAAGGGCGCAGAAGAAACAATGTTGTACTTGCCGTACTTGGAGAAGATGGGAGGCAGGACACGCTCCAGCACAGAGAACACGTCATCCTGTGTGGCAAAGGCCATTTCCATATCCAGCTGGTAGAACTCGCCGGGGGAGCGGTCTCCACGGGCATCCTCGTCACGGAAGCAGGGGGCAATCTGGAAATAACGGTCAAAGCCGGAGGTCATGAGCAGCTGCTTAAACTGCTGGGGAGCCTGGGGCAGAGCGTAGAACTTGCCGGGGTGCTTGCGGGAGGGAACCAGGTAGTCACGAGCGCCCTCGGGAGAGGAAGCGGTCAGAATGGGGGTGGTGATTTCCAGGAAGCCCTCGTTGGTCATGGCCTGACGCAGAGCGGCCACCACGTTGCAGCGCAGAATGATATTGCTCTTGACGGCGGGGTTACGGAGGTCGAGATAACGGTACTTGAGGCGAGCGCCCTCGTCGGCCTCACGGCTGCGATTGATTTCAAAGGGCAGCTCGTTGTAACGGCAGCGACCGAGCACCTTGATTTCGGTAGGGACAACCTCGATTTCGCCGGTGGGAATCTTGTTGTTTTTGCTCTCACGGATGCGGACGGTTCCGGTGACGGAGATGGTGGACTCCTTGTTGAGGGTCTTGACCACGCCCATCATCTCAGCGTTCTCAATGACCACCTGAGTGGTACCGTAGAAGTCACGCAGGACGACAAAGGCGAAGTTCTGACCCACCTCACGGACGTTTTCCATCCAGCCGCAGAGGGTAACGGTCTCGCCTGCATGGGCGGCACGCAGCTCGCCACAGTTATGGGTTCGGGATTGGAACATCTTTTTTTACCTCGTTTCAAATAGAGAATGGGATCGTAAGAAAGTGGGTTGGTGTGTATTGCACCCCTCCAGCTCCCCTAGCAGGTCGGAGTGACACACCAATGGATAGAAAAAAGGAATGGTCAGTTAAGCGTCAGGGGCAAAAAGCCTTTACTCCACAATGGCTTTGATTTCCTCCGCCTGAGCGATATACTCCCAGATTGTCTCCACGGCCTCCTGAAGGGGAACCGTAACCTGCTGACCCTTGGTGAGATCCTTGAGGGCGACCACGTTTTCCTGCTCCTCGCTCTCGCCCAGGAACATAGCGTAAGGGATGCCCAGCTTGGAGGCATACTGGATTTTTGCCTTAAACTTCTTCTGCTCGGTGTAGAGCTGGGTGCGGATGCCCTGCGCACGGAGCTGGGTTGCCACGGAGATGGCATAAGCCTGCTGGTCGGCGCTCATAGGAACCACCAGCACCTCGGCGGGAGCGGTGGGCATCTGGGGGTTGAGCATCTTCTGATCCTCCAGAACGTAGAACAGGCGGGTCAGGCCGATGGAAATGCCCACGCCGGGAAGGGGCTTGTCAATGTAATAACCAGCCAGATTGTCATAGCGGCCACCGGAGCAGACAGAACCAATTTCGGGGTGGTCGAGCAAAGTGGTTTCGTACACCGTGCCGGTGTAGTAGTCCAAACCACGGGCAATGGTGAGGTCTACGGCGAAATTCTCCTCCGGCACGCCGAAGACGGAGAGGTACTTGGTGACGCTGGTCAGCTCCTCCAGACCCCGGTCAAAGGTCTGACTCTTGCCCTGGTAGGCCTCCAGAGCGGTGAGCACCTCGGCGTTGGTGCCCTGGATGGAAATAAAGGTAAGCACCTCGTCGGCGGCCTGCTCCGAAACGGCGCACTCCTCCACCAGCAGCTTACGGACAGCGGCAGGGCCGATTTTATCCAGCTTGTCCACGGTGCGCATCACGCTTTGGCTCTGCTCGCTCAGACCCATCATCTCATAAAAACCGTTCAAAATCTTGCGGTTATTCACCCGAATCTGGAAGCGCTTCAGACCCAGCTTGGAGAAGGTCTGATAGATGATGGAGGGAATCTCGGCTTCGTTGGCAATGTCCAGCTTGCCGTCACCGATGATGTCAATATCGGCCTGATAGAACTCACGGTAGCGGCCTCTCTGGGCACGCTCACCACGGTAGACCTTGCCGATCTGGTAGCGGCGGAAGGGATAGGTGAGCTGACCGTAATTCATGGCAACGTATTTGGCCAGAGGAACGGTCAGGTCAAAGCGCATGGCCAGGTTGGAATCCTTATCGCCCTTGAGGTTGAAGTTGGAGACAGAATAAATCTGCTTTTCGGTCTCGCCGCCGCCCTTGGCCAACAGAACCTGAGCGTCCTCAATGATGGGGGTATCCAGCGGGGTGAAGCCGTAGAGGGAATAGGTCTCCCGGAGGGTTTCCATGATGCGCTCCATCTGCTGCTGGGGTGCGGGAAGCAGCTCCATGAAGCCGGACAGCGTGCGGGGTTTGATTTTTGCCATAGTATTGCTCGTCCTTTCGGAAAAAATGAGAAAACGTCATTGAATTGACGGAGAAATAAAAAAACGCCCGTCCCAATCAACAACTGCGTCGATTGGGACGAGAGCGAAACAGTTCACTTTCGTGGTGCCACCCAAATTCAGCCGGAATCCGACCCTTTTGTCCTTCTGGGTACGGGAAGGGAACCGTGTCTGTCTCCAGACCCACTCCGGGGCTGTCTTCCGTCCGTCCGTCCCGTGGAGGTTTTTCAGCCTGGAACCTCTTCTCTGTCCGGCGGTAGGGGCGTACTCTTTCCCTTTCTGCGTGGATAGCTGTTATTATAGACGGTTTCGGGGAAAAGGTCAACCTTTTTCTCGGAGAAAAGATTGGTTGCCTCCTCGGTTATTACTGCGCATCTCCACGCAGCCCCTTTAACCAAGCGTGCAGCTTAGGCGCATAGCGGATTAAATAATACTTGCATCTATCTTTGAACACAACATCGTTTTTGCAACGCTGATAAACTCGAATCAGTTCTTTTCTGGCCTCTTTCTTCAAGCCTTGTTCAAAATAGTAGTAATGGTTGGTGAGCAATATGAAATAATACAAATGGTTTTCTTTCATATTGGGATATTGCCGCTCCAAATAGTCATACCGTTCTTTTCCAAGGGTGTATAGGTCACAATAGAACGACGCCGGTCTTTGATGCAAAATAGAATCGTCTCTTTGATAATAATAGTACAATTTTCTGGATGAGTAGGCAATTTGATCGCAACGATCAATTGCTTTATAAATGGTTCCCAAGTCCTCCATCGTCCTATGGATTGGAAAGACAATGCGATCAAACAACGACCGATGAAAAATCTTATTCCAAGCAAAGTCTGCGTACATGGACTCGTCAAACAATCCTCTGATTGCATCCTCCCTTGAATACACCACCTCAACGCTGTCTTGCGCACGGCTGGGAGCTGCTGGAACCGTATCGCTCACCATTTGATATCCCACGCAAGCCACTTTTACATGATGCTTGATTGCCAGAGAATGAAGACATTCCACGAATTCCGCATCAATATAATCATCGGAATCCACAAATACGCAATAATCGCCCGTACAATTTTTGATTCCAGCATTTCTCGCATCTGATAATCCGCCGTTTTCCTTGTGAATAACCCGAATTCTATTATCCACAAGACGATATTTGTCACAAATTGCAGGACAATTGTCTGGTGAGCCGTCATCCACCAACACAATCTCCAGGTTTTGATAGGTTTGATTGAGGATGCTCTCAATGCAACGCACCAAATATTTTTCTACTTTATAGATTGGAACAATCACACTAATCAAGTCATTCATATCTAAAACAATGCTCACCCTTGCTGAATGAGCATTTCCCCCTTCCTTATCAAAGAACTTGCCTTTCCCACGCTTTTTGTAAGAGCACGAGCAATCTGACCCCTAAGAGGCTGTTTCGTAAACCAGACGCACGCTGCTAACTCGGCTCTTTTCCGCCCTATCACTGCGAAATTTTTTGAAAGCCGTCAGGATTCCTGCAAAATTTCACAGCAGGGAATAGAGGTGCGAGCAAAGCTCGTTTCTTGCACTCGGTCGGAAATGTGCCACTGGCACCTTTCTGATTCGACCTCACTGACGAAAAATATCCTTCGTTATCAGCATACGCCGGGATACGAAACAGCCTCTAACATTTTTCTCACTATCGGGCAGAGTTGAAATTAATCATATTATATTCCCTGTTTTTCCGATTATCAACCACAAATCCTATGATTTACACAAGGACAAACCTCTCATTCCTGTCAAACTATCCCAAAAAAGCATAAAGTACCCCCTTTGAACAAAGGAGGCACTTTTTTCACAATGTTGTTTGATATGTTGTTTGACCGGTCAGGGCAGCACGTTGAGCTGTCTGGGATAGAGAATCTCCCGGTAATCCAAGTCGCCACGGTTGAGACCCAGAATCAACATCTCAGCGGTGGCAATGTTGGTGGCCATAGGAACATTATGCTTGTCGCACAGGCGGAGGATGTAATGCAGATCGTCCCGATACTTGATGTTATCGGGGTCGGTGAAAAACAGCACCATATCCAGCTCATTATAAGGGATACGAGCACCAATCTGCTGGCTGCCGCCATGATCGTGGGTCAGGAAAAGGCTGACGTTCAAGCCGGTGGCATCAGACACCATGCGACCCGTGGCGGCGGTGGCGCAAATGCGATGCTTGGAGAGCACGCCGCAGTAGGCAATGCAGAACTGAATCATCAGCTCCTGCTTTTTTTCATCAGCTAATAACGCAATATTCATGGGAAATAACTCCTTTCCTGGGGAATGCTACCAATCATGTATCAGAAGAAGCGGTGAAGCGGGACTCTTGTCCCGGTGAGGCGACGGGCGATGTTATAGTACCCCACGGCGGCTCCCTTACGGGCATGGAGAATCAAGGGCTGCCCCAAGCCGCCGCAGACGGGAACCTTTTCATCCTCGGGGACGATGCCGAGCAGAGGCAGCCCGGCGGAATCCATGGCGTCATCAATGTTGGTGTGCAGCTTGCGGAGCAGGCGTTTGGACATTTTATTGACGACCAAATGAATGGGGATATGCTGGCGCTGGAGGATAGAAACGGCACGCTGCGCATCTCGCAGACAGATGGGATCAGTGGTGGAAACCACAATGGCTCGATCTGCGCCGCAGATGGACAGCTCAAAGCCGGTATCCACCCCGGCGGGAGAATCCAACAGGACATAATCAAACTGCGCCCGTGCGGTACTGAGCAGGGAGAGCATATCCAACCGGTCAATTTGTCCAGCTCGTGCGGTCAAGGGAGCGGTCAGCAGGAAGAGATTGGGGATTTGAGGATGTTCAGCAATGGCCTCTTCCAGGGCGCAGCGGTGATAGATCACGTCGGTGAAGTCCATCATGACACGATCTGTCATCCCCAAAGCCAAATCCAAATTCCGAAGCCCCACATCCATATCCACCAAAAGGACGCGGTAATTCATAGCGGCGAGGCAGGAACCGACCCCACAGGTGACAGATGTTTTTCCGGTTCCGCCTTTGCCGGAAGTGACGACGATTGAGATACCCATAGTTTTCATTCACCGAGAAAATCAGTTTGAGACAGTATACACTATTTTATATCAGTTTAACAAAAAGGAATGAAAATAGCAATAGTTTTTTGTGTTTTTGGAAATTTTTTTCAAGATGACCAGTCAAAGCAATCCACCTGAGAAAAGATACCATACAAATGGCCATACAACTTTACAGACTGTAATTTCCTGCGCCATCAAACACCCCTCTCCTGTCCTTTCAAACCAGAATACAGGAAGGGGGGATGCGCCGTTAAAGCGGCTGTTTTTTCATTTTAGAGAAGCGCCGGGGGTATTTGGCTGGGGTTTCCTTTTCCTTTTGGATGCGGACAACTTTCCGGGTCACGTTGGTTCCGGGAATGGTATAGGAATAAGCGGGCAGCAAACGGCCTCCCAGCAGGGACACCGCCCGGCTGGCGGCGTTGACCTCCTCGGTACAGTCCTCGGCCTTCATCGCCAGGAACACGCCCCCCACCTTCACAAAGGGCAAGCACAGCTCGCACAGCATCCGCAAATCGGCCACGGCTCGGCTTGTCACCACGTCAAACTGCTCCCGCCACTCCGGCTGAACGGCCAGCTCCTCCGCCCGGCCATGGACAGCTCGCACCCCTTCCGCTCCCAGCTCTGGAGCCAGGCGGGTGAGCCACTGAATCCGCTTATCCAGGGAATCCAACAGAGTCAAATCCAGCTCCGGCTGCACCAGCTTGAGCACCATGCCGGGGAAGCCAGCGCCGGTGCCCACGTCCAGCAGCCGTTTTCCGCCGGTCAGGTCGGCGGCCTGGAGGATGGCGGCGCAGTCCAGCATATGCAGCCGAGCCACCTGCACCGGGTCGGTGATGGCGGTCAGGTTCATCACTTGATTTTGCTCCACCAGCAGCGTGCCATAGCGAGCCAGGGCGGGGGCGGCATCGGTGGGAAGATTCAGGTCAGCAAGACCCTTAGCAATCAGTTCATTCATAGCGTTTCTCCGGGCGGCGAGGGGTTGAATCCACACGAGCTGTGGACAACGCCGCTTTTTCTTCGTTTCTGTAGGGTCATTGTACCAGAAAAGGGCGAGGTTTTCCACTTGTTTTTCAAAAATGGTGGAAAAAAAGAGAGAAAAAGAGAGGGGGCGTAAAAAGGTGGAGTGTAATCTTCTGGAATCACCCCTCACAGGAGTCTCGTCTCCCTTTTGTGCGTCCTGCACCTGCTCATAGGGAAAAAACAAACATATCGACAGATTCATTCTACATAAATGATACATATCCCTTTTCCCTTTTCCGAAAGCGCTCTCTCCCAGCAAAAATTTTTCTCTCCCAAAAAGTAATTTTTGAGTTTTCAAACTCATTTTTTCAAACAGATTTTTGATAAAACCCTGTTGTTTTCTGATTCATGCTCACTTATTCCGCCTTTTGGGGCAGAGTATGACATTTGCCGATAAAACACAAAAAAAGACTTGTCAAATGTGCCACAATGGGTTAAAATAAGAGACGTAAATCCTGTTTACCAAAATTCTAGGAGGTAATTTATTATGGCAGTTAAAGTTGCAATTAACGGCTTCGGCCGCATTGGTCGTCTGGCTTTCCGTCAGATGTTCGGCGCAGAGGGTTATGAGGTTGTCGCTATCAACGACCTGACTTCTCCTGCTATGCTGGCTCACCTGCTGAAGTACGACTCCACTCAGGGCAAGTATGCTCTGGCTGACACTGTCGTCGCTGGCGAGAACTCCATCACTGTTGATGGCAAGGAGATCACCATCTACGCTAAGGCCAATGCTGCCGAGCTGCCCTGGGGCGAGCTGGGTGTTGACGTCGTTCTGGAGTGCACTGGCTTCTACACTTCCAAGGCCAAGGCTCAGGCTCACATCGACGCTGGCGCTCGTAAGGTCGTCATCTCCGCTCCCGCTGGTAATGACCTGCCCACCATCGTTTACAACGTCAACCACACCAACCTGAAGGCTGAGGACACCATCATCTCCGCAGCTTCCTGCACCACCAACTGCCTGGCTCCCATGGCTAAGGCTCTGAACGATTGCTGCGCTATCAAGTCCGGCATCATGTGCACCATCCACGCTTACACCGGCGACCAGATGACTCTGGACGGTCCTCAGCGTAAGGGTGACAAGCGCCGTTCTCGTGCTGCTGCTGTCAACATCGTTCCCAACTCCACCGGTGCTGCTAAGGCTATCGGCCTGGTCATCCCCGAGCTGAACGGCAAGCTGATCGGCGCTGCACAGCGTGTTCCCACCCCCACCGGCTCCACCACCATCCTGACCGCTGTCGTCGAGGGCGCTCCCACCAAGGAAGAGATCAACGCTGCTATGAAGGCTCAGGCTACCGAGTCCTTCGGCTACAACACTGACGAGATCGTCTCCTCCGATATCGTCGGTATGCGTTTCGGCTCCCTGTTTGACGCTACCCAGACCATGGTCGTCAATCTGGACAACGGCACCTCTGAGGTTCAGGTCGTCTCTTGGTATGACAACGAGAACTCCTACACCTCTCAGATGGTCCGCACCATCAAGTACTTCTCCGAGCTGGGCTAATTCCTGACTCACTGAACTACTTCGGTTAGGCTTTATTGGGGCTGTATCCTTCGGGGTACAGTCCCTTTTTTGCGCCCTGCTCGGCGAGGAGATGCTTGATGAAAACCGTAACGTTATACACCGATGGAGCCTGCTCCGGCAACCCCGGCCCCGGCGGATGGGCGGCCATTCTGCTCTTCGGGGCTTATCAAAAAGAGCTGTCCGGCGGCGAAAGGAACACCACCAACAACCGCATGGAGCTGACCGGCGTGATTCGGGGCTTGCAGGCGCTGAAAGAGCCTTGCATTGTCGAGCTGTACTCTGACTCCAAATATGTCATCGACGCCCTGCAAAAGGGCTGGGCGGTCGGATGGCAGAAACGGGGCTGGATCAAAGCGGATAAAAAACCGGCTTTAAATGCCGATTTGTGGGCGGTGCTTTTGGGACTGTGTGAGGTGCATCAGCTGCGTTTGCACTGGGTCAAGGGGCACGCCTCCAACCCCATGAATAACCGCTGCGATGAGCTGGCGGTTGCCGAGTGGCAAAAGCTGAAATAAGAGAAAACGGGCTTGGATGGGAAACAAAACTCCCTTCCAAGCCCATTTTTTATAACCAATAACCAAGCAAAACTGTGAAAATGCTGAAACAGAACCCCCTCCGGCTCCTTTCAGTCGCCACCTCCCCAACCGGGGAGGCATTTTTTCTTCCACCCTACAAACGTAACAGGGGGAAATTTGGCTCCCCTTTCGGGGAGCTGTCAGCGTTAGCTGACTGAGGGGGTTGTATCATTTGCCAATTATGCTCATTGATAGCCATTTTGATACAAATACCGTTATTTACGAACCAAATAGCCCTTATTCTTCGCCTTCTGCGTCGTCAGAGTCGTCATCCTCCGGCCTACTCTTGGCCAGAGCAATGACCTTGGCGTTTTCGCCGGTTTTCATGATGCGCACGCCCTGGGTCGCACGCTTATAAACGCTGATGCCGCTCACGCCGGTTCGAATGATGGTTCCGTCGTCGGAAATGATGAGCACGTCGTCATTTTCATCCACGATGGCGCAGGCGGAAACAGAGCCGGTTTTGTCGTTGAGGTTGTAGTTTTTCAGGCCATAGCCGCCACGGTTCTGGACGTTGTATTCCTCCACCAGCGTGCGTTTACCATAGCCGTTTTCGGTGACGGCAAGCAGCGCTTCACCGTGACCCACGACCTCGCAGCCAATCACCTCATCGCCCTCTCGCAGAGCAATGCCTTTCACGCCCATGGCAGTGCGTCCCATGGCTCGCACGTCGGTTTCCCGGAAGCGGATGGCCATGCCCTGCTTTGTCACCATGAGCACCTCGTCCTCACCGGTGGTGCGGCGGACGGCAATGAGCTGGTTCTCCTCCTCCAGGGTGAGGACTTTCAGGCCGGAATTGCGGATGTTTTTCAGCTCCATGCTGGCCAGGCGCTTGACAATGCCATTGCTGGTGGCGAAGATGAGGAACTCATCCTCGGAGAACGCCCGGCTATGAATCATGGCCTTGACCTTCTCGTCCTGAGAAATGGCGATGAAATTCACGATATTGATGCCCTTAGCGGTACGGCCTGCCTCGGGAATCTGATAGCCCTTTTTGAGGTACACACGCCCCTTATCGGTGAAAAAGAGGATATTGTCATGGGTAGAGCAGGTGAACAGGCTGTCCACATAGTCCTCTTCCCGGACGTTCATGTCATTCACGCCTCTGCCGCCCCGCTTCTGGCTGCGGTAGGCGCTGATGGGGGTGCGCTTGAGGTAGCCCTGGTGGCTGAGGGTGAAAACGCACTCCTCCTCCTCAATCAAGTCCTCAATGTCAATTTCGTCCTCGATGAGCTCAATGGCGGTCTTGCGGGGGTCGCCGTACTTGTCTCGAATCTGCATCAGCTCATCCCGGAGAACGCCCTTCATCTTCTCCTCGTCGGCCAGCAGCTCCTCATAGTAATGGATGCGCTGCATCAGCTCGTCAAACTCGGCCTGGAGTTTATCGTACTCCAGCCCCTGAAGGCGCTTGAGCTGCATATCCAGGATAGCCTGTGCCTGCACATCATCCAGGCCGAAGCGCTCCATCAGGCGCTCTTTGGCGTTGTCATAGCTGGTGCGGATGATGTGGATAACCTCATCAATGTGATTCTGAGCGATGAGCAGACCTTTGAGCAGATGCGCCCGCTCCTCCGCCTTGCGCTTATCGTGGATGGTGCGGCGGGTGAGCACGTCCATCTGATGGGCAATGTACTCATCCAGAATCTCCCGGAGGGTCAACACCTTGGGCTGCTTCTGATCCCGAACCAGCGCCAGCATAACAACGGAGAAATTGGACTGCATAGCGGTCTGCGCAAACAGGCGATTGAGCACCACCTGGGGATTTGCGTCCCGCTTGAGCTCAATAACAATCCGCATTCCCTCACGGTCGGACTCGTCCCGGAGGCCGGAGATGCCCTCCAAGCGCTTGTCATGCACCTGCTCGGCGATGTTGGAGACCAAACGAGCCTTATTCACCTGGTAGGGCAGCTCGGTGACGATGATGCGGGTGCGGCCTGCGCCGAACTCCTCCAGCTCGGTCTTTGCCCGGACGACCACCTTTCCCCTACCGGTTCCGTAGGCGGCTCGGATGCCGCTTTTGCCCATGATGATGCCCTTGGTGGGGAAATCGGGGCCCTTGATGTGCTCCATCAGGTCGTTGAGGGTGGCTTCCGGGTTGTCCAGCACGCAAATGGTGCCGTCAATGACCTCGGCGAGGTTGTGGGGCGGAATGTTGGTGGTCATGCCCACGGCAATACCGGTGGTACCGTTGACCAGCAGATTGGGGAAGCGGCTGGGCAGGACACGGGGTTCCTTGCGGCTCTCGTCGAAGTTGGGGTCCCAGTTGACGGTATCCTTGTCGATGTCCCGAAGCATTTCGTTGGCAATCTTGCTCAGACGTGCCTCGGTGTAACGGTAGGCGGCGGGAGGGTCGCCGTCCACAGAGCCAAAGTTACCGTGGCCATCCACCAGCATATAGCGCATGGAAAAGTCCTGTGCCAGGCGCACCAGCGCATCATAAACGGAGGCGTCACCGTGGGGATGGTAGCGACCCAGCACGTCGCCCACGCAGGTGGCGGACTTCTTGAAGGGCTTATCGCTGGTCAGGTTATCCTCATACATGGCGTAGAGGATGCGGCGGTGAACGGGCTTAAGTCCGTCACGGACATCGGGCAGCGCACGACCCACAATGACAGACATTGCGTATTCCAGATAAGCGTCCTGCATTTCCTTTTGCAGGTCGATATTCACGATTTTCTGTTCCGGGTAGGAAATATCCTCCGGTTTATAATCCTTTTTTTTACTCATACGTTCCTCCTGTCGGGGCGTTTTGCCCCGAACCTCAGCCAGAAAAACACTTGAGCAGGCGTTTTTCTGGACACCCCGAGGGTTCCGGGGTGGTCACGCTGGCGTTTTGGGATGCGTTTTTCTTTTTCCTTTTTTTAAACTCGCTTTA
>JAKSQD010000070.1 GCA_024404315.1 Oscillospiraceae bacterium | reverse complement strand
GGACAAGCAAGGCGCACATTCGACTATTGTGCGGTGTTGCCTTAAGCTAAAATATCCGGGTATGGAACGTTTTACTTCTTCCATACCCGGATTTCGTTTGTCAATTGTTCAAAAATGGTGTGTGCTATCGGTTACAGGCAGGTATAGCCCATGAGGTATTCATCCACTTCTCGGGCGCAGGCACGGCCTTCTGCAATACCCCAGACCACCAAGGACTGTCCCCGGTGCATATCACCGGCGGTAAACACCTTTTCCACACTGGTCTTGTAGCAGCCCTCAGCGGTTTTGACGTTGGTTCTGGGGTTCAGCTCCACGCCAAAGGCTTCGGTAACATACTTCTGACTGCCCAGGAAGCCGGCGGCGATGAGCAGCAGCTCGCAGGGCAGCGTCTCTTCGGAGCCTTCCACGGGCACCATCATAAAGCGTCCAGTTTTCTCGTCCTTTTTGCTTTCCAGATGCACGATGGTGACGGCACAGAGCTTGCCGTTTTCGTCCTTGTGGAACTCCTTGACAGTGGTCTTGTAGAGGCGGGGATCATGGCCGAAGAGGGCAATGGCCTCCTCATGTCCATAGTCGGTCTTTTTGACCCGAGGCCACTGAGGCCAGGGATTGCTTTCGGTACGGGTCAGGGGCGGTTCCGGCATCATTTCCAAGGCGGTGATGCTCTTGCAGCCGTGGCGAATACAGGTTCCAATACAGTCGTTGCCGGTATCGCCGCCGCCCACCACAATGACGTTTTTGTCCTTGGCGGAAATATTCTGACCATCGGTGAGGCCGCTGTCCAACAGGCTCTTGGTGTTGCGGCGGAGGAAATCCACGGCAAAGTAGATGCCCTCAGCGTCACGCCCCGGGTTATTCAGGTCACGGGGATTGGATGCGCCGCAGCAAAGCACCACAGCGTCATAGTCCTGCATCAGCTCCTGAGCGGAAATGGTATTGCCCACGTCGGCATTGGTGACAAATTCCACACCTTCCCGCTTCATAAGATCCACACGGCGGTCAACAATTTGCTTTTCCAACTTCATATTGGGGATGCCATACATCATCAGTCCACCCACTCGGTCGAACCGCTCGTAAACGGTGACGGAGTGACCACGGCGATTGAGCAGGTCAGCCGTCGCCAGACCGGAAGGGCCAGAGCCTACCACAGCCACCCGTTTTCCCGTGCGAATGGCGGGAATTCTGGGCTGAATCAAACCCTTCTCGTAGCCATACTCGATGAGCGCCAGCTCGTTTTCCTTGACGGTGACAGGATCGCCGTTCGCACCGCAGGTGCAGGCCGCCATGCACAGGCCGGGGCACACTCTGCCGGTGAACTCAGGAAAGGAAGCGGTTTTGCACAGGCGAGCCAGTGCGTGCTCCCAGTTTCCCTTATAAATCATATCGTTCCATTCAGGAATCAAATTGTGCAGCGGACAGCCGGAAAACATACCGGCCAGCTGGACGCAGCTCTGGCAGAAGGGAACACCACAGTTCATGCAGCGGGCACCCTGCTGCTGGCGAGCCTCCCGCTCCAGTGGGGGATGAAATTCGTTAAAGTTTTGAATGCGTTCCAGGGGAGCAATGGCCGGGTTCTCCTGACGCTCATATTCTAAAAATCCTGTAGGTTTACCCATGGTATCCTTCCTCCCTTAGTTGACGGACGCATAGAAAGCGTCAATTTCGGCCTGTTCGTGGGTCAGACCCTTTTCTTCTGCCTTGGCAATGGCCTTGAGCATCCGGTTGTAGTCGTTGGGCATGATTTTCTTGAAGTAGGGCAGGTAGCTCTGGAAGTTTTCCAGAATCTTTTTGCCCTTTTCAGAGCTGGTGGCATCCACATGCTGCTGAATCAGGCTGCGCAGCTCCAAAATGTCGTGCTTTTCCCGGATGGTCTCCATGCTGACCATGCTCTTGTTGATGCGGAGGTAGAGATCCCGCTTTTCGTCCAGCACATAGGCGATACCGCCAGACATACCAGCGGCGAAGTTCTTACCGGTTCTACCAAGAACCACCACACGGCCACCGGTCATATATTCACAGCCGTGGTCGCCCACGCCCTCCACAACGGCCACAGCGCCGGAGTTGCGGACGCAGAAGCGTTCACCTGCTACGCCGGAGATGAAGGCCTTGCCAGCGGTAGCGCCATAAAAAGCCACGTTGCCGATGATGATATTTTCGTCCGCCTGGAAGATGCTGCCCTTGGGGGGATACACAATGATTTTGCCGCCGGAGAGACCCTTACCCAAGTAGTCGTTGGAATCGCCCTCCAACTCCATGGTCAAGCCCTTGGGGATGAACGCACCGAAGGACTGTCCGCCGCCGCCATAGCACTTGATGCGGTAGGTATCTTCCGGCAGGCTATTGCCGTGGAGACGGGTAATCTCACTGCCAAAAATGGTGCCCAGCGCACGATCCGTAGAGGAAATTTTCAGCTCAATGGACTGAGGATGACCCGCTTTCAGGTTCTCTCCCATCTCCTGGAGGAAGACGGATTCGTCCACGGTCTTTTCCAGCTGGAAGTCAAAGACCTTTTCGGGCATGAAATGGCGCTCGGGAGCATCCACATAGGGATTGTTCAAAATGAGAGAGAGATCCACGGTATCCGCACGACCAATTCGCATATTCTGGCGGCGCTCCAGCATATCACTGCGTCCCACCATTTCGTCAATGGTGCGGAAGCCCAGCTTTGCCATAATCTCACGGAGGTGACGGGCAATAAAGAGCATGTAGTTCTGGACATGCTCCGGCTTTGCCTTGAAGCGCTTGCGCAGCTCGGGATTCTGAGTGGCAATGCCCATGGGACAGGTATCCAGGTTGCAGACACGCATCATCACGCAGCCCATCGCCACCAGCGGGCCGGTTGCAAAGCCAAACTCTTCTGCGCCCAGCAGACAAGCAATGGCAACGTCACGGCCTGTCATCAGCTTGGAATCTGCCTCGATGACCACACGGGAGCGCAGACCATTCTGGATGAGGGTCTGGTGGGTCTCTGCCACGCCCAACTCCCAAGGCAGACCGGCGTTGTGAATGGAGCTCTTGGGCGCAGCGCCGGAGCCGCCGTCATAACCGGAAATCAGAATCACCTGAGCGCCGCCCTTTGCCACGCCTGCGGCGATGGTGCCCACGCCAGCCTCGGAAACCAGCTTGACGTTGATGCGTGCCTTACGGTTGGCGTTTTTCAGGTCATAGATGAGCTGTGCCAAATCCTCAATGGAGTAGATATCATGGTGAGGAGGAGGAGAAATCAGAGACACGCCGGGCGTAGAGAAACGGGTCTTTGCCACCCAAGGATAAACCTTTTTGCCGGGCAGATGGCCGCCCTCGCCGGGCTTTGCGCCCTGCGCCATCTTAATCTGAATTTCGTCACCGGAGAGGAGATACTGGGAGTTGACACCAAATCGGCCAGAAGCCACCTGCACGATGGAGCAAGCCTTTTCGGTTCCATAGCGTTCGGCAGGCTCGCCGCCCTCGCCGGTATTGGAGTGCGCACCCAGACGATTCATAGCAATGGCGAGGCACTCATGAGCCTCAGCAGAGAGGCAGCCATAGGACATAGCGGCGGTTTTGAAGCGCTTGACAATCTCGTATTCGCTCTCTACCTCTTCCAGGGGAACGCCGCCGTTGGGGTCAAAGCGGAAGCCCATCAATCCACGGAGGGTGTGGGGAATAGCTGCATAATCAACATCTGCGGCGTACTGCTGATAGATGCCATAATCACCCGTGCGGACAGCCTGCTGCAAGAGGGCAATGGCTTTGGGGTTATAAAGGTGATCCTCACTGCCGGAGCCTGCACGGGATTTGTGGGTACCGGGAGAATCCAGCGTGGTATCAATGGCCAAGCCGAGGGGGTCAAAGGCGTGTCTGTGGCGATACTCTACCACTTCGTCAATCTCTTCCAGGCCGATGCCGCCCACACGGGAGACGGTATTGGTGAAGTACTCGTCAACCACTTCCTTCTTGATGCCGATGGCCTCAAAAATCTGAGCAGACTGATAAGACTGGATGGTGGAAATGCCCATCTTGGAGGCAATTTTGACGATTCCCTTCAAGACTGCCTGATTGTAGTCATCAATGGCGACGGAAACTTCCTTATCCAGCAGCTTCTTTTCCACCAGCTCGGCAATGCACTCCTGCGCCAGATAAGGATTGATGGCGGCTGCACCGTAGCCCAGCAGGGTGGCAAAATGATGCACCTCACGAGGTTCGGCGGATTCCAGAACAACGGAAAGGCTGGTGCGCTTCTTGGTGCGAACCTGATACTGTTCCAGAGCGGAAACGGCCAACAGAGAGGGAATGGCAACATGATTTTCGTCCACGCCACGGTCAGAGAGAATGATAATATTAGCGCCGCTGCGGTAAGCACGATCCACCGCCACGAACATACGGTCAATGGCACGCTTCAGGGGGGTGTTCTTATAGTAGAGCATGGAGATGGTTTCCACACGGAAGCCCTTTTTCTTCATGTTGCGAATTTTCAACAGGTCAATATCTGTCAGGATGGGGTTATTGATTCGCAGGACGTTGCAGTTTTCGGCGTTTTCACTGAGCAAGTTGCCCTCTCGTCCCAGATGAATGGCGGTATCCGTGACAATTTCCTCTCGAATGGCATCAATGGGAGGATTTGTAACCTGGGCGAACATCTGCTTGAAGTAGCTGAACAAGGGCTGATGCTTTTCGGAGAGGACGGCAAGGGGAATATCCACGCCCATGGCTGCGGTCGGCTCTGCGCCAGTCTGAGCCATTTGCAGGATGGAATCCTTCACCTCTTCGTAGGTGTAGCCGAATGCCTTGTACAGGCGGTCACGCTCCTCCCGGGTGTAGCGCTGGATGTGGTGATTGGGAATGGGCAGGTCACAGAGCTTGGTCAGGCTCATATCCAGCCATTCGCCATAGGGCTGCTGACGAGCATACTTTTCTTTCAGCTCATCGTCGTCGATGAGGCGACCCTCCACAGTGTCCACCAACAGCATCTTGCCGGGCTGGAGGCGGGACTTGAGGGCAATCTTTTCGGCGGGGAATTCCAGCACGCCCACCTCAGAGGAAAGGATAAGCTGGTCGTCAGTGGTGACATAATAGCGGGAAGGACGCAGGCCGTTTCGATCCAGAACAGCGCCCATGACATCGCCGTCGGTGAAGATGATGGAGGCAGGGCCGTCCCAAGGCTCCATCATGGTGGCGTAGTAACGATAGAAATCGTACTTTTCCCGGTTCATGTTCTTGTTATTGCTCCAAGGCTCGGGAATGCAGATCATTACGGCCATGGGAAGCTCCATACCGTTCATGACCAAAAATTCCAGCGTGTTATCCAGACGAGCGGAGTCAGAGCCATTGGGATTGACCACAGGATAGACCTTATCCAGCTCCTCTACCGTCATGATATCGGACTGCATGGTTTCCTCACGAGCCAGCATACGATCTGCATTGCCTCGGATGGTGTTGATTTCGCCATTGTGGAGGATAAAACGGTTGGGATGTGCCCGCTCCCAGCTGGGATTGGTATTGGTAGAAAAGCGAGAGTGAACCATAGCAATGGCGGAAGCGTAGTTGTCCGCCATCAGGTCGCAATAGAAGTTGCGCAGCTGTCCCACCAGGAACATTCCCTTATAGACAATGGTTCGGCTGGAACAGGAGACCACATAGGTGTTATCGTTGGACTGCTCAAAGACACGGCGGGCAATATAGAGCTTGCGGTCAAAATCCAAGCCCTTGGCCACTCTGGCCGGACGCTCCACGAAGCCTTGCTCGATGCAGGGCATACAATCCAGCGCTTTGCTGCCCAAAACGGCGGGATTGGTGGGAACACTGCGCCAGCCCAGGAACTTCATGCCCTCTTTTTCCACGATGATCTCAAACATTTTCTTAGCCTGCAAACGCTTGAGGGTATCCTGTGGGAAGAAAAACATACCGATGCCATAATTTCGCTCGTCTCCCAGGGTAATGCCGCATTTGGCCGCCTCCGCCTGAAAGAACTCATGACAGATTTGCAGCATGATGCCCACGCCGTCGCCGGTTTTGCCTTCGGCATCCTTACCGGCTCGGTGCTCCAATTTTTCCACGATTTGGAGGGCGTTATCCACGGTGGCATGGGTCTTGCGTCCCTTGATATCCACCACGGCACCGATGCCGCAGGCATCATGCTCAAACCGGGGATCATAGAGACCTCTGGCTTCCATGGTCGTTTCCGTTGTGATTTGTTCCATTGCTGTTTACTCCTCTCTATTGGGGCTTCTGACCCCAAACCCTCGACAGGGCTTTGCCCTGTACCCGGTCAGGACACTTTTTCAAGCGTCCCGATCCCCGATTTTTCATGTTTCGGGTGAAGGCAAGGCCGCACCATGGGGAAAGGTGCATCTTGCCTCAAAAAGAAGGGTTATTTACGTCAATGATGTTTTGCTTGGTTGACTATGTGTCTGTCCATTCCAAAGAAAAAAGCGCCTTTCAAAAGGGTGCGACAGATTGCCCCGCAAGCCACGGCTCATTTGCCGCTCCTGCGAAGTCATCCACGCCTCCCCATTGAGGCACTTCTCTTTGATGTATATGGAGTTTTGTTTGGGCAATACCGCTCAAACGAGATGCGTATCTTGCGGAGATTAGAAATCCATAGAACTCAGAATCATCTGAGCTGTTTGAACCATCTTGAGGCCACCGTCCATGCTTCGTTTCTGCATGAAGCGGTGCGCTTGTTCTTCTGTCATGCCGTTGCGATCCATGAGGAGGCGTTTGGCCTCCTCCACCAGTTTTTTCTCTTCCTCATTGCGCTGAGGCTTGACGAATTTATTCAGCCTCCGGTTCATTTGGAAGAGCATCTGCACCGAAGTCACCAGACTGGTGCGGGAAATGGGCGCTGGCAGACGGAAAATATCCTCGCTGACAATATCCAGCTGAGGCTGCGTGGCAACCATCAGCATGGAGCAGGTCGGTGGAAGATCCTCGAACAGCTCTTCGCCGGAACCATCCGCCAGCTTATATCCGCAAACAACAACGTTATAATGAGATTGATTGACGATGCGCCGAACCTCGCCGCCGCTGTGTACACAGATACAGTCGGCTACGCCGGAGCTTTCGATCATCTCGCTCATCCGGCGGCAGGTCGCTTCGTTTTCAAACGCAACAACGATCTTTTCCACCTGAATCACACCTTACTTCAATCCTTCATCCTTCAGGATTCATGATTTGTTCCCAGAGCAGGAACGGCGCCATCCTTTTGCATCATTTGATTCTAAAACGATAAATGGTGAACGCTCAGTACTCCGCCAGGTAGGTGTCAACTTCCCAGCGGCTGACTCTGCTATTATATTCCTCCCATTCCTTCTCCTTGCCCTGAAGATAGGCTCCGGCAATGTGCTTGCCCAACACATCCAGAATGAGGCTGTCCTTCTTCATGGCTTCCAACGCCTCATGGAGGTTGGTGGGAAGGGTCTGAATGCCCAGGTAAGAGCGTTGAGCGGCGGACATTGCATAGATATTATCCGTCACCTCAGAAGGCGGGGTCATGTCCTGCTCCAGTCCTTCCAGACCGGCGGCAAGGCAGGCAGACAGAGCCAAATAAGGATTGGCGCAGGGATCGGGGCTTCTCAGCTCCACCCGGGTTGCCTCTCCATCCACCTGTGGAATACGGATGAGGGAGCTGCGATTGCCAGAGGACCAAGTGATATAACAAGGAGCCTCATAGCCCGGAATCAGGCGCTTATAGCTGTTGACCAGAGGATTGGTCAAAGCACACAGGCCAGACACATGCGCCAGAATACCAGCGATGAAGGCATATGCTTCCCGGCTCAGGCCGTGCATTCCGTTGGGATCATAGAAAATATTGCGACCCTCACGGAAGAGCGACATATTGATGTGCATACCGGAGCCGTTCACGCCGTCCAGCGGCTTGGGCATGAAGGTGGCGTAGAGGCCGTTACGCTGGGCGATGGTCTTGACCGCCAGCTTGAAGGTCATCATGCGATCCGCCGCCTCCATCGCTTCGGAGTAACGGAAGTCAATCTCATGCTGGCCGGGAGCGGACTCGTGGTGAGAGCACTCCATCTCAAAGCCCATCTCTTCCAGCGCCAAAATCACCTCACGGCGGGTGGATTCTCCCTGGTCCTGGGGAGCCATGGAGAAATAACCCGCTTTATCACTGGGAATCGTGGTGGGCTGCCCTGCGTCATCGGTCTTAAACAGGAAGAACTCACATTCCGGGCCGGCCATCAGGGTTAAACCCATGGATTCCGCCCGGGCAATCACCCGGCGAAGGACACTTCTGGGGTCGCCCACAAAGGAAGTTCCATCGGGGTTGCAGACATCACAGAGCATCCGAGCCACTTTCCCTCGCATGGGACGCCAGGGGAAAATAGCAAAGGTGCTCAAATCGGGGTGCAGGTACTGGTCAGACTGGTTGACCCCCACATAGCCCTCAATGGTGCTGCCATCAATCATGATCTGACCGTCCAGAGCCTTGGTGAGCTGAGAGGCTGTAATGGCGACATTCTTGAGCCGTCCGAACACGTCAACAAACTGCATACGGATGAATTGGACATCCTCTTCCTGCACAATGCGGAGGATATCCTCTCTGGTGTAAGCCATAAAAGTGACGCTCCTTTCTCTCCGTCCGCCGTATCCGACAGAAAAGCGGAGCAGATGAAGTCAAAAATGAAATTTAGCAAAAGGAGAATTGCAAAATACACAGCATCCCCCTATGTCTAACCAGTATACACGAATCGGGTCAAGTGTCAAGCAGTTTGTTGATTTTTGGGATTTCTCCCCTGAGATTCCGTTAAAAATATCTAAAACCGCCCTCTGTTTTTTTCTGATTTTACGTTATTTTGAATGAAGCGGAAATTTTCCTGCAAAAACCTCTTGCAAAATCTCAGAGAATGCGCTATAGTACCTGCTGTGGTCAAACAAACCATGCAACCGAATACCACGGAGTTGCGAAGAGGCAATGGAGTCATTTTTCGATTGACACCATCGCCTTTTTTTCGTATGATACTGCATATCCGTCTATTTTCGAATCATCTGGAAAGGATTGACGAAATAACATGAGTATTCCTGAAATTTTTGGCTCCAACGTCTTCAGCCGTGCTGTCATGAAGGAGCGCCTGCCCAAGAGCATTTACAAAGAGGTCGTTTCCGTCATGGAAAACGGCGGTATGTTGAGCTCCTCCGCCGCTGACTGCGTAGCAGATGCCATGAAGTGTTGGGCTGAGGAAAAGGGCGCAACCCATTACACCCATTGGTTCCAGCCTCTGACCGGTTCCACCGCTGAAAAGCACGATTCCTTCATCACTCTGCCGGATGCAGATGGCAAAACCCTGACCCAGCTCTCCGGCAAGAAGCTGATTATGGGCGAGCCTGACGCTTCCTCCTTCCCCTCCGGCGGCCTGCGTGCTACCTCTTATGCCCGTGGCTATACCGCTTGGGATATCACCTCTCCCGCTTTTGTCAAGGAGCAGTCCTGCGGAACCGTTCTTTGCATCCCCACGGTCTTTGTTTCCTACACCGGCGAGGCTCTGGACTGTAAGACTCCCCTGCTCCGTTCTCTGGAAGCGGTTTCCGCACAGGGCATCCGTGTCCTCCGTCTGTTTGGCAACACCGCCGCTAAGAGAATTACCGCCTCCGTTGGCCCCGAGCAGGAATACTTCCTGGTCGAGCGTTCCCTGATGGAAAAGCGCAAGGATCTGATCTATACAGGCCGTACCCTTTTCGGCGCTCCCCCACCCAAGGGTCAGGAGCTGGACGACCACTATTTTGGTAAGATTCGTACCCGTGTCGGCAGCTTCATGAAGGATCTGAACATTGAGCTGTGGAAGTACGGCATCACCGCCACCACCCAGCACAATGAGGTTGCCCCCGCCCAGCACGAAATGGCTCCCATCTTCTCCACCGCCAACATCGCCGTTGACCAGAACAATCTGGCCATGGAAACCATGAAGCGTGTGGCCTATAAGCACGGCATGAGCTGCCTGCTGCACGAGAAGCCCTACGCAGGTGTCAACGGCTCTGGTAAGCACAACAACTGGTCCCTGGGCACCGATCTGGGCGAAAACCTCTTTGATCCCGGCGATAAGCCCGAAGAGAACCTCCAGTTCCAGCTGATTCTGGCCTGCGTGATGAAGGCCATCGACAAGCACGCCGACCTGCTGCGTGAGTCCGCATCCTGCGTGGGCAACGATCAGCGTTTGGGCGCTCAGGAGGCTCCTCCCGCCATTATCTCCATCTTCATGGGCGACCAGCTCGAAGCTCTGATTGAGAACATCGTCTACGACAAGGACGAAACCGTCCAGGCTGGCGATCTGGACATTGGTGTTTCCACCATGCCCGTGCTGCACAAGGACGCTACCGACCGCAACCGTACTTCTCCCTTTGCTTTCACCGGCAACCGCTTTGAGTTCCGTATGGTCGGCTCCTCTGACAACATCGCTTCCCCCAACACTGCACTGAACACCATCATGGCCGAGGCCTTCTGCGACGCAGCCGACGAGCTGGAGGGCGCTGAGGATTTCGAGGTCGCTTGCAAAGCCTACATCAAGAAGCTGATGAAGGAGCACAAGCGCATTGTCTTCAACGGCGACGGCTATTCCAAGGCTTGGGTTGCTGAGGCTGCCCGCCGTGGTCTGCCCAATATCCCCTGCATGGTGGAAGCTGTCCCCGTCCTGACCCACTATGACGTGGTTTCCATGTACGAAAAGTTTGGTGTCTTTACCGCCGCCGAGCTGGAATCCCGTAAGGAAATTCGTTACGAGAACTATGCAAACCGTGTCTCCATCGAAGCAAAGGTCATGATTCACATGGCTGGTAAGCAGTATATCCCCTCCATCATCAGCTATGCCACTTCTTTGGCTGGCGCTGTCTCCTCTGTGGAAGCTGTCGGCGTGGATGCTTCCGTCCAGAAGGATCACCTGCTGAAGGTCACTGCTCTGCTCAAGCGTGCTCAGACCGGCCTGAATGCCCTGAAAGCCGCTCTCAGCGAAGTGGAAGCAATGGGCAGCGTGCCTGAAATGGCAATGGCCTACCGTACCACCGTTGTTCCCGCCATGGCAGCCCTCCGTGCTCCCATCGACGAGCTGGAAATGATCGTGGACAGCGACTTCTGGCCCGTGCCTTCCTATGGCGATCTGATGTACAACGTGTAATTCCCCAACTATCGCAATTCCCTTCCCTCTCTGGAGAGGCTGGCGCTTCGGCGCTGGTCTCTCCTTTTTCCATCTCCTCCAAATTTTTCTTGACAGACAGATATTTATTTGATATCATCATGATATCAAATTTAAGGAGTGATCTCTCATGAAAGAAAAAGTCCTCAAGCCCATCCCCGGTATGCCCATCCTACTCGGCGTGATTGCGCTCTACGTTTTCCTGGTGGCGTTCTTCTTCCTGGGCACAGTGCTGGAAATGCCCGGTCTTGGGTTTCTTGGCTTCCTCTCTTTCCTTGTCATGCTGGTGGCTTGGATTCCCCTGCTGGGTCTCAAGGTGCTCAAGCCCTCTGAGGCTCTGGTGCTGACCCTCTTCGGCGAGTATTACGGTACGCTGAAAAAGGAAGGCTTCTTTTGGGTTCATCCGTTCTGCACCGCCGTCAATCCCGCCGCTGAGACGCAGCTGAACCAAAGCGGAGACGTGAAGCCCGACAGCAAGCCCAAGACCACCGCTCCCAGCAAAAAAATCTCTTTGAAGATTATGACCCTCAACAACTCCCGCCAGAAAATCAATGACTGTCTGGGCAATCCCGTGGAAATCGGCATCGCCGTGATGTGGCAGGTCAGGGATCCTGTAAAAGCCGTCTTCAATGTGGATAACTTCAAAGAATTCCTCTCCCTCCAGTGTGACAGCGCTCTGCGGAACGTTGTCCGCCTGTATCCCTATGATGTCTCCCCCAATGTGGACACCACCGGGGATGGCATCGCTGATGAAGGCAGCCTGAGAGGTTCCAGCGAGATTGTGGCCGCCCGCATTCGCAACGAGATTCAGGAACGGGTGAATCAGGCCGGTATTGAGATCGTCGAAGCCCGCATCACCTATTTGGCCTACGCTCCCGAAATCGCCGCCGCCATGCTTCAGCGTCAGCAAGCTTCCGCCATCATTGATGCCCGAAAGCTCATCGTGGAGGGCGCAGTTGGCATGGTGGAAATGGCTCTGGATCGCATCAACGAAAACGAATTTGTCACCCTAGACGAGGAACGCAAGGCCGCTATGGTCTCCAATCTGCTGGTGGTTCTCTGCGGCAACCACGACGCACAGCCCATCGTCAACACGGGCAGCCTGTATTGAGCGTGAAGCAAAACTCCTATGAAAACACTTGAACCCCCCTCTCACAACCCCAGAAAGATGAGGTGATTGCCAATGGCAGAAGCAGCAAAGAAACCAAACATGAAAATTGTCCGGGAACCTTCCAAGAAACAAGTCCCTCTTCGCCTCTCCCCCAAGCTTTATAACGCCATCGCTCAGTGGGCGGAGGACGATTTCCGCTCCGTCAACGGTCAGATTGAATATCTCCTGAGCGAGTGCGTCCGCCAGCACAGGAAAAATGGAAAATACGTTGGAGAAGAGATTGATAAACCCCTGGAATTGGATATTTAATGTTTATCCGCCTTCCAAAAGGGGAAAAATCCCCATTTCTCGTTGTTTCGGGAAGGAGTAGTATACAAGCAAAAAAGAGGCTGTTCGCTGGTTTTTCCTTGTCCTGCCCTGTTTTCATTGACCAGTCAACAGAGCAACGATTAAGCGCTTAATCACTTTTACTGAACAATCAATCTTTCATAGATGAAAAAGGTGAAGGTGAAAAATGGTTACTGAAAAATTCAAGCGTATCGCAAAGGAACTCATTCAGTTCACTCTCAAAATCGGTGAAGTCTACTTTCTGACAGCGTTCTTCCGTCCTCTCTGGATGGAAAATGGTGTGAGCAATTACGTCCTCCTCGCTGTTCTCGTTGGATTCCCCTTCGGGATCAGCAAGATGTTTGTCCTCCTGCCTCCTGCCAGCTATGGCATTGGCGGCGGTGTGGGTGTTCTTGCCCTCGACCTGATTGTGGGCGGTCTGATTGGCTGCATCTGCCTTGTATACAATTTCATTGCTAACCTCATTCGCCTTATGATGGCTATTTTCGCCTGAGCAAAGGAGTGTAACGAACTATGGCAAAGAAAATTGTATGCGGACTGCAAAAGGGCGGCGTTGGCAAGAGCAGTGTTGTCCGAAACCTCGCTTTCTCTCTCTTTCAGTGTGGACAGCGGGTGTGCATGGTGGATTTCGACCCACAGGCAAACCTCACAATGAGCTGCGGCATCGACCAGCCGGATGAACTCCCCCTGACCATCGCACATCTCATGGAGTGTGCCATGAACGGAGAGGAGCTACCCGACAAGGATGATTACATCCGTACCTCTGACGGCGTGGACTTCATCCCCTCCAGCAAGTATCTCTCCGCAATCGAAACGGAAATGCGGATGGAGATCGGCTGTGAGGGACTTCTTCGGGACATTGTGAGTGTCATCGAAGATGCTTATGATTACATCCTCATCGACATCGGACCCACGGAGGGTATTCTGAGTGCAAACGCTCTGA
>JAKSQD010000007.1 GCA_024404315.1 Oscillospiraceae bacterium | reverse complement strand
TAACGAGGTAAAACCAGCTCCGTTCGAAAAATAGCATCCACAGCGCTGTGGTAATCTCCATATCGCTGGGCTTTTCGAATTTGCTTGAGTGGTTTTGCAGCATCAGGGAAAAGCTTCCCCCAATAGGTCCAAAGCTCTTTCATTTTGAAAAGACCGGCTCGATCACCGGGCATGACCGTTTGGTAGGCGGAGAGGATTCCGTCATGGAAGGAGCGCAGCTCTGCTTTTTGCAGAGGCTCTCCGCCCTGACACTGGCGAACCAACGCCGGATTTATCAGCAGCCCTCGGCCAATCATCACGGTATCCAGCTGGGGAAATTCCTCGGAAAAGCGTTCTACGTCCAAGGGGGTGTAAAGGTCGCCGTTATAAACAACCGGATTGACGCTCTGACGAACCGCAGCTCGAAATACTTCCATATGAGGGTGGTTTTTGTAGTAATCCGAGCGGAGACGGGGATGGATGATGAGCTTGTCAATGGGAAAACGGTTGTAAATGGGCATCAGTTCCTCCCATTCTTCCTCATAGTCCAAGCCAATCCGGGTCTTGATGGAGATTTTGAGCGGACATTTGGCATAAATCTCTTTCAAAAAACGCTCCAGCTCTGGCTGAAATGCCAAAAAGCCCGAACCCCTCCCCTTGGAAACCACCGTTCCAGAAGGACAACCCAGGTTGAGATTAACCTCTGGATAGCCCAAATCCGCAAAGGCTTCGGCAGTTTCCAGGAAGCCCTCCGCACTGTTGGTTAAAATCTGAGGAACCAGACGCAAGCCCACGTTGTTGTCTGGATGGATGTCGTTGCTCTCCCGAGCGGTGAGGGATTTCTTGGAGCGTGGTGTAACAAATGGGGCGTAGTAGGTGGTTATCCCCGGGAACATCTGCGCATGGAGATTGCGATACAGATGGCCGGTGATTCCCTCCATCGGGGCGAAATAATACTTCATAAGCCTTCTCCCCTTCTCACTCCCACACGGCGACCGCTTCTGCGATTCTCACGCCGTCCACCGCAGCGCTGACGATGCCGCCAGCGTAACCACAGCCTTCACCGCAGGGATAGATACCACGGATGGCGCACTGATAGCTCTCGTCACGGGGAATTTTGATGGGAGACGAGGAGCGAGTTTCCACACCGGTGAGCACAGCGTCCGACGCCGCAAAGCCACGCACCTTTCGGTCAAAGAGCGGAAGAGCGTCCCGCAGCGTATCGGTGACAAAGCCGGGAAGGGTTCCATCCATCTGCGTCCACCTGACACCGGGACGATAACTGGGAGCAACCGCTCCGGCGCTCGTACTCGGCCTTTTTTCCAAGAAGTCCCCCACTCGTTGGGCAGGCGCTACATAACCGCCACCGCCCGCCAGATAAGCCGCATGTTCCCATTTTCGCTGGAAGGACACACCAGCCAAGGGGTCACGGCTTCCGAAATCTTCCGGCATCACGTTGACAAGGAACCCGCCGTTGATGTTCTCACCGTCCCGGGCACGCAAGCTCATGCCATTTGTGACCAGCAAACCTTCTTCGGACGCAGAAGCTACCACCTGTCCACCCGGGCAAACACAGAAGGAAAAGGCAGAGCGACCGGTTGGCAGATGACAGCTCAAACGGTAATCGCTGGGCGGCAGACGGTTCCAAAAATCACCGTACTGGGCACGGCTGATGGCCTCCTGACGGTGCTCAATACGCACACCGATGGCAAAGGGCTTGGGCTGCATGGGGATGCCCGCTTCCTGGAGAAGCTGGAAGGTATCCCGTGCGCTGTGGCCAGGCGCTAGCACCAAAGCGTCCGTGGAAAGCGTATACTCGCCATCCTGCGTGGTCACAGTCACCGCTTTCAAGCGATCCTGTTCGATGGTGAGGCCGGAGAGCCGATGCCCAAACCGGACATCACAGCCCCGGTCAATCAGCTCCAAACGGATATTCTGAACCACCTTTCGAAGGACATCCGTACCCACATGGGGGCGGAAGGAATACGCCACGTCACCAGGAGCCCCCGCTCCCACCAGCGTTTGCAAGACGGTTTGAATGCGGCTATCATGGGTTCCGGTGGTCAGCTTGCCGTCAGAAAAGGTTCCCGCTCCCCCCTCGCCAAATTGGACATTGGAGGAAGGATTCAGCTCACCAGTTGCCCAGAAGTGTTCTACACTGCGTTCTCGCTTTTCTACCGGCTCTCCCCGTTCCAACACGATGGATGGAATGCCATTGCGTGCCAGGTACAGTGCGGCAAACAGTCCAGCGGGTCCCATACCCACCACAATGGGCATTTGGGAGCTGTTCCGTTTGACTTTTGGGAAACAATATTGGGTCGTCGGGAGCAAAGAGGCGTTTTTGTCCCGGACACGGCGCATGACATCTGCTTCCTCTGCAACTACCACATTGACGCAGTAAACCATATGGACATCACTTTTGCGCCGAGCGTCAATGGACTGTTTGACCACCTGGACTTCCTTGAAATCGGTGGGTCGAATCCGCAGCAGCTTGGCTGCTTTTTTATAAAGTTCTTCCTGCGAGGCATCCACAGGAAGTGCGAGGTTGTTCAATCGAATCATATGTATCACCGTGGGTAGCATATCATAAAAGAAGTTTTTGCGCAAGAAGGGAAACAAAATCTTGGGCAACACCGCACAATAGTCGAATGTGCGCCTTGCTTGTCCTTTCACTCCCAAATTTGCCGCAAAACCCTTGAAATACGTCAGTATTCCTGCGGCTTTCCCAACAAATTTGGAAGCAAAATTACTGCGCAATCCGCACATCCCTATTATGCGGTATTGCCCTTGGAGCAATTGGAAGAAAAAGCGTGCTTCCCGAAGAGATATCCTCAGCCTGTGAATAACTTGTTGGGCAGGAAAAACACCCTAATGTGGAAGGGGTGCGCTTTGTAAGCTTTTTTAAAAGTTTCCTTAATTTTGAGCGTTTATCTTTCCGTGGCTTCAAATCATTTTTCGTATACACAACTCTTTTTGTATAAAAATTCTCAATTTCTCTTATTTTCTACACAGTTAAAAATCTTTCCTCACAAAAGATGATTTTTCAAAAAAATCTTGCATTCTTCGTCAAATCTGATACAATATACATTAAGAAATCTATTTTCAAAAATATCTTTTGGAGGTTTTCCCTATGAAAATTCTTTATGCTGCCAGTGAGGCTGCTCCCTTTGCAAAGTCCGGCGGTTTGGCCGACGTTGCCGGCGCACTGCCTAAGGAACTGATTCGTGACGGCATTGACTGCCGTGTGGTCATGCCTCTGTATGGCAATATTCGTTTCCGTGAGACCATGGAGTTTGTGACCAGCTTTAAGGTTCCCGTGGGCTGGCGGATGCAGTATTGCGGCGTGTTCACCACCGTCCGTGATGGTGTCACCTTCTACTTCCTGGACAACGAATATTACTTCAAGCGTGGCAAGGCTCTGTATGGCTACTACGATGACGGCGAGCGTTTTGCTTTCTTCTCCCGTGCTGTTCTGGAGATGCTGAGAGCCATCGACTTTATCCCCGACGTGCTCAACTGCTCCGACTGGGAAACTGCTCTGACTCCCGTTTATCTGAACCTGTACTATCGCCATGATCTGCGCTTTGCTAAGATGAAGACCGTCTTCTCCATTCATAACATCGCCTATCAGGGTCAGTATGGTCTGGATATTCTGGGCAGCACCTGCGGCATCTATGGCGAGGACATCAGCATTTGTGAGTACAACAGCGACGCCAACTTCATGAAGGGCGCTATTGTTGCTTCCGACGAAGTGAACACCGTCTCCCCCACCTACGCCGCAGAGATTTTGACCCCCGAGTACGCTCATCACCTGGATCAGCTGCTGATTGACAACAAGTCCAAGCTGCGTGGTATCCTGAACGGTATTGACTTTGAGACCAACGATCCCGCAACCGATGCCGTTATCACGAAAAACTACGACGCTACTACCGTGGAAAGCGGAAAGGCCGCCTGCAAGAGCGCCCTGATTGAGCATTTCGGTCTGGAAGACGACGGCTCCCCCGTCATGGGCATGGTCACTCGTCTGGCTGGTCACAAGGGTCTGGATCTGGTTCGTGAAATTGGCTACAAGCTGGTGGAGGCTGGCATTCAGCTGGTCATTCTTGGCACCGGTGAGGCTCAGTTCGAGCGTTACTTTGCTGACCTGGCCGCTTCTAACCCCGGTCGTGTTGGCACTCTGATTGGCTTTGACCTAAAGCTGGCTCAGCAGATTTATTCCGGCTGTGACCTGTTCCTGATGCCTTCCCAGAGCGAGCCTTGCGGCCTAAGCCAGATGGTTTCCTGCCGTTATGGTACTCTGCCTGTGGTTCGTGAGACCGGCGGCCTGAAGGACTCCATCCACGACGGCGAAAACGGCTTCTCCTTCGGTGAATACAAGTCTGACCTGCTGCTGGATGCCTGCCTGCGCGCAAAGGATCTGTACTACAACAAGCCCGAGTGGGACGCTATGGTTCAGCGTGCCATGGCTTGTGACTTCTCCTGGAAGGCCGCTGCCAAGCAGTATGAGGCGATGTACGAAGAGGTCTGCAACCGCTGGTAATGGGAAACCATTGCTGGCAAAACGCAATCTGCTGTTGATTGCTTAAACCAACAATCCGCTCTCTCCTGATGGTGCTGCTGTCAGGAGAGAGCTTTTTCATACGGCGGCGTGGCTGTCATCGGAAGAATCGGCGGAATTTTTCTTTACAGGAATGGTAGAATCAGGTACAATGAGGGCGATAAAAACCGTTTTTTGGTTCTCCTGATTGGAAAACCAATGAGAGCAAGCAACAAAAAGGAGACAACTATGCCCAAAAAGAACCCACGCAACACCCGACGAAAGCTCGTGACCGCCGCATGGCGGCTTTTTTATGAGCAGGGCTATGACAACACCACGGTAGAAGATATCATTGCCGAAAGCGGCACGTCAAAAGGCTCTTTTTACCATTATTTCAGCGGAAAGGATGCGTTATTATCCTCATTATCCAGTCTTTTTGATGACAAATATGAAGAGCTGATGAACACGCTGGATCCAGAGCGCAACAGCTACGACAAGCTGTTGTATCTATCCGGCGAGTTATTCACGTTCATTGAAAATTCTGTCTCTGTGGAGCTGATGAGCCGAATGTACGCAACTCAATTGACCACCACCGGCAACCGGCACTTGATGGATCAAAGCCGAACGTATTTTAAGCTTCTGCGCCGCATCGCCGCCGAAGGACAGGAGCGTGGTCAGATTGTGAATCACATCTCTCCTGCCGAGGTCAGCAGAATTTACGCCATGTGTGAACGGGCGCTGATTTATGACTGGTGTTTGCGGGGCGGAGAGTACTCTCTGGCTTCCTATGGACGGGAGATGATGCCGTTTCTGCTGGAAAGAATCAAGAAACAAGAGCCTATCGGTCAATGAAGGTGTGTCGATTGCGCCCTGTTTTGCAATTATTTTTGGCAAACTCTTTTTTCACTGTTTTCAAAATACCGAAAAAGTTTTTTAACTGACATATTATATTCATCAAAATTCGTCCTGTTTATTTTTTCTGAAATATCAGATAGAATAAATGCTTTCAATTAAAATCGTCTATTCCTTGTTCTGTAATTCGTTCTGTATTGACTTCACTCTTACCTTCTGCTACAATTGGAACCACTTTGTTAAGAAAGTGAGAGATTACCAAATGTCAACTTCAACTATCTGCATCGTCATTGCCATTGTTGCCTATCTGATGGTGCTGCTCTATCTGGGCTTCCGCTTTGCGAAGGGAAACAACACAGTCGGCGATTATTACTTAGGTGGCCGTAAGCTCGGCCCCTATGTGACCGCTATGAGCGCCGAAGCCTCCGATATGTCCTCCTGGCTGCTGATGGGTCTGCCCGGCGTGGCGTATGCCTGCGGCATCTGCGATGTGTTCTGGACTGCTCTTGGCCTGGGCATCGGTACTTACCTGAACTGGCTGATTGTGGCAAAGCGTCTGCGCCATTACTCCGAGCTGAACGGCTCTGTCACCATTCCTGATTTCTTTGAGAACCGTTTTCAGGATAAGAGCCACATTCTGATGGGTGTTTCCGCCCTGTTCATCGTCATCTTCTTTATCCCTTACACCGCTTCCGGCTTCGCTGCCTGCGGCAAGCTGTTTTCCTCTCTGTTCGGCATTGACTATATGCTGGCAATGGTCATTTCTGCTGCTGTTATCATTTTCTACACTGCCGCTGGTGGTTTCCTGGCCGCTTCTACCACCGACTTTATCCAGTCCATCGTGATGAGTGTTGCTTTGATCGCCGTGCTGTGCTTTGGCTTCTCTGTCTGCGGCGGTACTGCTGCTGTGGCCGATTACGCTTTCTCCCTGGACGGCTATATTTCCCTGCTGAATACCCATGATTTCGCCACCAGCTCTTCCGTGAGCTACGGCGGTATCATCACCATCATTTCCACCATGGCATGGGGTCTTGGCTACTTTGGTATGCCCCACATCCTGCTCCGCTTTATGGCCATTGAGGATCCCGATAAGATTAAGGTTTCCCGCCGTGTGGGTACGGTTTGGGTGTTCATCGCTATGGGTGTTGCCATTGTCATTGGCGTGATTGCTCGTGCTATGGTCAACGCCGGTGAGCTGACCGCTCTGGAGGACAGCGAGCGTGCTATCATTGGCATCGCACAAAAGCTCTCTGGTTTTGGTATCCTACCTGCTTTCCTGGCTGGCGTAATCCTGGCGGGTATCCTGGCCTGCACCATGTCCACCTGTGACTCTCAGCTGCTGGCTGCTTCCTCCTCCATCTCCGAGAACCTGCTTCACGGCGTGTTGGGCATGAAGATGAACGAGGCTCAGACCATGCTGATGGCTCGCACCACTCTGCTTATCATCGCTGTCATTGGTGTGGTTCTGGCTCGTGACCCCAACAGCTCCGTTTTTGGCATCGTCTCCTTTGCCTGGGCTGGCTTCGGCGGCGCATTTGGCCCCATTATGCTGTGCGCTCTGTTCTGGAAGCGCACCAACCGCTACGGCGCTATGGCAGGTATGTTCTGCGGCGGCGCTATGATTTTCATCTGGAAGTTCCTGGTGAAGCCCATGGGCGGCGTGTTCGGCATCTATGAGCTGCTGCCTGGCTTCATTGTGGGTCTGGTGGTCTGTGTGGCAGTTTCCCTCCTCACCCCCGCTCCCGAGAAGGAGATTGTGGAGCAGTTTGAGAAAATCTCTCAGATGTAATTCATTTCTTCCTTAAAAATGTTCGAGTCTGGAAGGCTGATGTGCTTTCCAGACTCTTTTTGTTCTATGTCAATGGTTGGACGAGAGAAAATGCAAAAATCTCCTGTCTTTCACGTTAGAAAGACAGGAGAAAATTTTCAGTCTTCCACAGCCTGTGCAGAACGATACGCTTCGGACTCCGCCAGAAGCTCTCCGGCGCTGCGCAATAGGGCGGGTGTGACGACACTGCCGCCGGTCAGTCGAGCCAGTTCTTCTTTTCGGCGTTCGATGCTCAAGCGCTCCACATTGGTAAAGGTACGTCCATTCTTTTCCCCCTTCTCCACAGAAAAATGGACATCCGCCATTGCTGCAATCTGAGGAAGGTGGGTAACGGTGAGCACCTGCTTGTGACAGGCAACATCCGCCATTTTGCGTGCAACCTTGGAGGCTGCTCGGCCAGAAACGCCGGTGTCAACTTCATCAAAGACCAAAGTCATGATAGATTCGTTTTCGGCCAGAACATTCTTGAGCGCCAGCATAATACGAGCCAGCTCGCCGCCGGAGGCGATTTTTTGAATGGGTTTCAAATCTTCGCCCACGTTAGCAGACATCAAGAATTGCACTTCATCCATGCCCGTCTCATCCATATGGAAGCTTCCCTCCTTGGCTCGGAATTCCACCAGAAAACGAACTTTTGGCATGTCTAAATCAGCCAATTCCTTTTGAATGCGAGTTTCCAGGGACTGGGCAGCTTTTTTGCGCTCCTGGGAAAGCTTTTTTCCTTTGACCGCCGCTTCACGAAGTACGCCGACCAATATTTTGGTGAGCTGCTCGATTTTGTCGCTGGAATACTGAATCTCTTCTAGTTCTGCTTTGCATTTGGACAGATACTCCAGCATATCCCCCACAGTTGCACCGTACTTTTTTTTCAAACGGTAAATCAAATCCAAACGGCTTTCCAGCTCGTCCAGTTCCGCAGGAGACAGATTCAGCCCTTCCCGCTTATCCCGAATGCGTTCAGCGGAATCTGTCAGGACAAAACGCAGTTCCGTCAACTTTTCGCTGAGCTCTGCCAAATCATCACTATAACGTCCGCCAACTCGGAGCGCATCCTCCGCATTCTCCACCAAGGAAATCGCTCCCTCTCGCTCATCGCTGCCAAAGAGGGAGAAAAAAGCAGTGTCAATGGACTCCATCAGCTTTCCAGCGTTGCGAAGCAGCGTTTTTCGTTCCGCCAATTCCTCATCCTCTCCGGGACGGAGATTGGCACGCTCCAGCTCATTGATTTGGTAAGTTAAAGAATCAATGCGGCGGGCTTTCTCCGCATCATTCATTTTTAAGCTGGAAATTTGATGCTTCAGCTGGGAAACCTTCTGATAGGTTTGAGAGAAATCCTCACGAAGCGCATCCAACTCTCCATAGCTGTCCAAGTAGGACAGGTGGCAGGTGGGATCCAAAAGCTGCTGGCCGTCGTGCTGGCCGTGGATATTGAGCAGCTGACGACCCAAATCCCGCAGCTGCGTCAAAGAGAGCGGCCGTCCATTGATACGGCAAAGATTTTTTCCATCCAGACGAATTTCACGCTGCAACAAGAGATTTCCCTCTTCATCGGGGAAATAACCGTTCTCCTCAAACCACTTCAACTGGGGCAAGTCACAAAAATTGGCACTGACCAACGCCGACTTTGCACCGGTACGAATGAGATCACGGGAGGTTCGTCCGCCCAGCACAGCGCCGATGGCATCCACCACGATGGACTTACCAGCGCCGGTCTCACCAGTCAGCACGTTAAAGCCGCTGTTAAAAGGAATATCGGCGGATTCAATGACCGCAATATTTTCAATATGAAGCAGAGACAGCATAACCATTCCTCCGAAGGACAAAAAGAAAATCGAACAGAGGTTCCTTAGAACGTTCGCCCAATCGTACCACTGTTCGATCTGTCTGTCAAGATAAAAAAGCTGATTTTAGGACAACGGTTTGTCAGGTTATTTCGTCATATCCCGCAAGTCTTCACAGAAGCGTTCTGCATCGGCAGAAGTTCTCATAATAACCAAAACAGTGTCATCCCCAGCGATAGAACCTACCATATCAGGCCAATCCATTCCATCCAGCGTGGCGGCGGCGGCATTGGCCAGCGCTGGCATGGTCTTTAAAACCACCAGATTCTGTGCCCAGTCGGAGGAAATCACGCCTTCCCGCAGGATGCTTTGCAGACCCTGGGTACGGTCAGCCGTTTGCTGCTGACGGGATGTAGAATAGACATAACGACCGGAGCGGCTTTGCTCCTTAATCAACCGCAATTCCTTAATGTCGCGGGAGATGGTGGCCTGTGTGCAGCGCACGCCTCGTTCCGCCAACGCCGCTAACAGCTGTTCCTGAGTCTCAATTTCCTGAGAGCGGATGATCTCCAATATCATGGCTTGCCGTTTTTCCTTCATGGGTCTTTCCTCCGTTCTGATCTTACGACGGGATACGAAACATCCTCTTACAGGCTCAATTAGTTTCTTCCCAATTTTTGATTGAGAAGCTCATAGAAGCTGCGGCCAGTCATGCGAACCAAATTGAGTTTCTGGCTGGCGCAGCGCATTTCCACTATGTCACCGCCAGACAAACGGAAAGCTCGTCCACCGTCGGCAGAAAGATAAGCGCTCTTATGAGACAGGTGTCCCACCTTGACCGCAACGGTGCGTTCTTTGCCCAGAACACAGGATTTGGTGAGGAGATCATGGGCGCAGATGGGCGTGATGATGATATTTTCGGCTGTAGGCTCTACAATGGGGCCGCCTGCGGACATGGAATAAGCGGTGGAACCCGTAGGCGTGCAGACAATCACGCCGTCACCAGAATACTCCATAATCTTTACCTTATCGCCAAAAACAGCAACGTCAATGACACGAGCCACCGCTCCGTTGGAAATTACCACATCGTTCAAAGCAGTATCCCGAAAAATCGTGCGTTCTCCACGCAGAACCCGCATTTCCAGCATCATACGGGATTCGGTGGTATATTTTCCTTCCGCCAAACGGCGAAGCATGGGAAGCTCACTGACCTCCAGCTCGGCCATAAAACCAACACTGCCCATATTCACGCCCAGAATAGGAATATTTGCACTGCGGGCAAAGCGAGCGGAATGCAGGATAGTGCCGTCTCCACCGAAGCAGATAATCATATCAGCGTTTTTCAGCTCTGTATGAATATCCTTCAGGTGCAGGTCACGGGGGAGCTCATTCAAATGATCGGGGCGGAAGGGCAAACACAACGCCGTTTCCACGCCCACGCTTTTGAGAATTTGTTCCGCTTCCCGAACCGCCACCATCCCTTTATCCCGGTAGGGATTGGGGCTTAATATAATCTTCATCGGCTTATTTCTCCAATGTGCTGTGAGACTGCCTTACCAACTCAGCCAGATCGGGAATTTGATTCTCTCCTGGTTCTGCGGAAAGCCAGCCCAGATATTCAATATTGCCCTCTGGACCACGGATGGGGGAAAAAGTCATGCCAAGAATGGTCAACTGACTGGCGGCGGCGTGGGTCAGAAATTGTTCCAGCACTTCCAAATGGACAGCCGGGTCACGGACAACCCCCTTTTTCCCTACTTTTCCTTTTCCCGCCTCAAACTGGGGCTTAATCAAACAGACAATCTGTCCCTTTTCCGCCATCAAAGGACGCAAGGCAGGCAAAATCAAGCCCAGAGAGATGAAAGACACGTCAATGGAAATGAAATCCAACTCCTCTGGAATCTGCTCTTTGGTCAAGTAACGAGCGTTGGTGCGTTCCATACAAATCACACGCTCGTCACTGCGGAGCTTCCAATCCAGCTGACCATAGCCCACATCCACAGCGTAGACCTTGGCCGCTCCGTTTTGCAGCATACAGTCCGTAAAACCGCCCGTGGAGGCACCACAGTCCATACAGGTGGCTTCATTTAAGGCGATGGGCCAGGTGGCCATAGCCTTTTCCAGCTTCAATCCACCTCGGCTGACGTATTTCAAAACTTTTCCGTGGACTTCAATATTAGCGGTTTCAGGCACGGACATTCCGCATTTGTCAACACGCTTTCCGTCCACAAAAACCAATCCGCTCATAATAATGGCCTGTGCTTTCTGTCGGCTTTCGGCATAGCCCAGCTCCGTCACCAGCACATCCAGACGTTTTTTACTCATTCTCTAACATCTCCAAACCAGCACGGACGATGCTATCCTCGTCGATGCCAACCAGCTTTCTCAGCTGTTCCACACTGCCATGCTGAACGAACTGCTCGCCGCAGTTCAGCAGACGTACTTTTTTCACAGGGGTTCCGGTCAGAAGCAACTCACTGCAAAGGCGCTCACCCATACAGCCCTGACAGGCGGTTTCTTCCACCACAATCAGATTTCCGGTCTTTCTCACAGACTCCAAAATGCGTTCGGGAGCCAGGGGGAGCAAACGATTGAGTTTCATCACATCTGCATCCAAGCGTTCACCGGCGGCCAGAGCGTCACCAATGGTAATGCCATAACTGACAATGGTAACATTCCGACCGGTGCGGAGCTGGACAACCGGTTCTGCACCACTCTCACCGGAATAACGATTCTCGCCGCCTCTGGGATAACGCACGGCAACGGGTCCGCTGCACTTCTCCACAGCCCATTTCATATCCCGTTCCAGTTCCGCAAAGGAAGAGGGGGACAAAATGGTCATGCCCGGCACACTGGAGAGATAGGCCACATCATACAAGCCCTGATGCGTTTCACCGTCAGCGCCCACCAAACCGGAACGATCCACACCAAACACAACGTGGAGGTTGCTCAGAGCCACATCATGGAAGAGCATATCATAGCTGCGCTGCAAAAAGGTGGAATAGACGGCAAAAACAGGAACCGCCCCCTGTTTGGCCATGCCGCCGCACATAGAGACTGCATGTCCCTCGGCAATGCCGACATCAAAGCAGCGGTCAGGATAGACGGCAGCAAAGGATTCCAAACCAGTACCAGACTGCATTGCGGCAGTCACGGCGCAAACCTTGCGGTTGTTTTCGGCAATTTGAGTGAGGGTCTTGCCAAAGACCTCTGAAAAATCCGTTCCGCTTTTTTTCAAGGGATTGCCCGTCTTGACCTCAAAGGGAGAAACGCCGTGGAAGAGGTGCGGTGCTTTCTCTGCGGGCTGATAGCCCTTTCCCTTCTGGGTACGGACATGAATCAAAACCGGCCCGTTTTTCGATTTTGCATATTCCAAAATACGGGTCAGCTCTGAGAGATCATGACCATCCATCGGGCCAAGATAGGTAAAGCCGAGATCCTCAAACATACTGCTGGGCAGGAGAGAGCCTTTCACCATCTTTTTCACTTTAGAGGTGAAATCATAGAAGTTTTCTCCGCCAGGAACGGTTTCCATGGCTTTTTTATAGCCATTTTTGAAGGAGAGATATTGCGGGCGGAGATGATGACGAGCCAGAAGCTGTGCCATGCCGCCCACGTTCTTTTTGATGGACATGCCGTTGTCATTGACGATGACAATCATTTTTTCACCGCTCTGACCGGCGTTACAGAGACCTTCATAAGCCAATCCGCCCGTCATAGCGCCGTCACCGATGAGCGCCACCACATTGTAGTCCTCGCCAAGCAGCGTTCTTGCACGAGCCATGCCAAGGGCGACAGAAATGGAATTGGAGGCATGACCAGCAACAAACGCATCATGTTCGCTCTCGGTGGGCTTGGGAAAGCCAGCCAATCCGCCAAACTTGCGAATGGTGCGCATCTGTTCCGAGCGTCCGGTGAGCATTTTGTGAATGTAGCACTGATGGCCAACATCAAAAACCAGACGGTCACGGGCAGTATCGTATACACGATGCAGGGCGACGGTTAGCTCTACAGCGCCAAGGTTGGACGCAAGGTGTCCGCCGGTCTGAGCAACCGTTTTTACCAGCTGCTGACGAAGCTCCTGGCAAAGCTGTATTCCTTCCTCGTCGGTCATTTCTTTCCAGTTATAGTCTCTATCATCAAAAGACAACATGGCGCATCCCTCTTTGTTTTAAGTGTAAAGGATTAGAGCTGTACAATTGGTAGCCGCTGTATATCACAGCAGATGACCCGCAATCGCAACCGTCAAGCCTAGCAAAGCCCCAACAACTACCTGTAAAGGCGTATGACCTAACAGAACCTTCACTTGCAGATTCAGCAGTTCCGGAGTCATCTGATCCCAACTTTTCAAGATCAAATTGATGGCTTTTGCCTGTTCGCCGGACTGTCTGCGAACATTGCAGGCATCATACATCACGACAATGGCCATTACTGCGGACAAGGCAAAGATACCAGAGTCAAATCCATAGATAAAACCCATGGTCACGGCGCAGCAGGTCACAAAAGATGAGTGAGAGCTTGGCATACCTCCGCTGGCCAGACAACGCTTGAGGGAAAATTCTCCCTCGGTAATGAGCTGTAAGATTCCTTTGGAAAATTGAGCCAAAAACCAGCTCAATCCACACAAAAACAGGATATGATTACCAAATCCCATTTCTAACATCCTCTCCAATCAGTTTGCTCGGCCTGCCAAATAGTCAGCCAGCTCTTCCAGGAAAGCGGTATGCGCAAACACACCCCGCAGATGCTCCTTGGCCTCTGCACTCAGAGACTGCACCAGCTCCTGACAGCGTTCCAGACCCAGCAGAGAAACATAGGTAGACTTGCTGCTCTCCTCATCGTTGCCCACGGGTTTCCCCATGGTTTCGGCATCGCTGGTGACATTCAGGATATCGTCACGAATCTGGAAAGCTCGACCAATGCAAGAGGCATATTCAGCGGCGGCACGGGCTTCCTCGCTGTCACGGGTCTTACCGGCGGCAAGCACACCCATCACGCAAGCGGCACGAATGAGACAGCCGGTTTTGAGCTGATCCTTGAGCTGTACCTCTTCCAGGCTCAGGGTGCGGCTCTCGCCTTCCATATCCAGCTGCTGGCCGCCGCACATGCCGTCCTGACCGGCGCAGTCGGCAAGCTCCAGAGCGACGGCGGCACGAGCTTCAGCGGGCAAATCAGCTCCCAGAATGGTCTGGAAAGCGGCGCATTGCAGCGCATCACCAGCCAGCGTTGCTGTACACTCGCCAAACACCTTATGGTTGGTAGGACGGCCACGGCGCAAATCGTCATTGTCCATGCAGGGCAAGTCATCGTGGATCAAAGAATAAGTGTGAAGCATTTCTACTGCACAGGCAACAGGCAGCGCTTTTTCAACTGCACCGCCAGCCATTTGGCAGAATTTCAGCACAAGAACGGGTCGAATTCGTTTGCCGCCAGCCATCAAGCTATAACGCATGGCATCCAGGAGCGTTTTCTGGGCGCAGTTATCTGTAAAGTATTTTTCCAGCGCAGTCTCAACCAAGCTCTGACACTGCTCCATTTCTGCTTTGAAGTTCATGATTCACCCTCCATCGGCGTTTGAACCGGCGTTCCGTCCTGTCCTTTGGACAGTTTCCAGACCTTTTGTTCTGCCGTATCCAGCTGCTTGGAGCAGGAAGCGGCCAGCTTGGTTCCTTCTTCAAACAAGGACATGGATTCTTCCAGCGGAGCGTCTCCCCGTTCCAAACGATTGACGATTTCTTCCAAACGAAGCATCGCTTCCTCAAACGTCTTCTTTTTTACGGCCATTCAGATTCCTCAATTCTATTTACGGTGCAATCCAACTGTCCATCCGACAGCCGAATTTGAATTTGATCGAAAATCTCCGCCTGTGCGACAGAAGAAAGGACTTTTCCGTCCCGATGCGCAACGGCATAACCACGAGCCAGCACTTTCAATGGACTCATGGCATCCAATCCAGCGGCAAGACTGGTAAAGCGTCCCCGTTCTCGACTGAGTTTCCGCTCCATGGCGGCAGTCATCCTCTGCTGAATGTAGTCCAACTGCATTCGCTTTTCGTTCACTGTGGTCATGGGGTCGGTGAGCGTTCGGGAATTGATACAGCGATTCAATCTGGAACGGTAGAATTGCAGCCTTCCAATTTGATTTTGATTCATCCGCTCCCGGAGATTCATCAGCGCCGACCAAACCTCGTTTTGGTCTGGAACGGCAAGCTCCGCCGCATTGGACGGCGTAGCGGCTCTCAGATCGGCCACAAAATCAGAGATGGTGACATCAGGCTCATGACCAACAGCGGAGATGACCGGAATTTCTGATTCATAAATTGCCCGTGCTACCCGCTCATCGTTGAACGCCCACAGGTCTTCCATGCTTCCGCCGCCTCGTCCCACAATGAGCAAATCAGCAATTTTCCAGCGATTGGCATAAGCAATGGCGCTGGCGATTTCAGCGGGCGCTTCTACACCTTGAACTCGAACGGGCAGCAGCTTCACCTCTGTCATCGGCCAACGTGCCTTGAGGATGCGGAGCATATCATGAATAGCGGCTCCGGCAGAGCTGGTGATAATGCCAATGCTTCCGGGTATATGAGGCAGCGGCTTTTTATGGGCAGGCTCAAAGAGTCCTTCCGCTCCCAGTCGGGTTTTCAGCTGCTCAAAAGCGAGATAAAGCTCTCCCACGCCATCCGGTGTTAATCCGTCCACATAGAGCTGATAGCCTCCATCTCTTGGAAAGACAGAAATGCGTCCAAATGCAATCACCTTGATACCATTTTCGGGCTGAAAGCGCAGGCGAGAGGCCGAGCCTTTGAACATGACACAGCGGAGAGTGCCTTGTTCATCCTTCAAGGAAAAATAGTGATGCCCAGAAGGATAGCGTTTATAGTTGGAAATCTCGCCTCGAATATAGATGCGGGTCAGATTTTTGTCTCCATCCAGAACGCTTTTGATATAGGTGTTAATCTGCGTAACCGTGTAGATTGGTTGATTTTGCGACATAGTAGACCTCTGTTTGCAATCAAAGCGTGCCGTACATTCTGGCTGTGAGAATGGCAATTCCCATGGCGTTATCGGTGGAAAATTGAGGTTCTGCAAAAACAGCGTCTCGCATGATCTTTCTCAGCTGGCTGTTGGAGGCAACTCCACCGGAGCACAGAACCGGCAGGCCGGGATACTCCTTTAAAGCGGTATCGGTCGCCCGCCGAATGGCGGAACCCAAAGTGTTCAGCGCAAAGGCGGCCACATCTTCCGGCGCTATGCCTTTTTCAATCATTTGAGCGGTTTTATTTTCCATACCAGACAGCGAAAAACGGAACCCATCCAGTTTGACCCGAAAACGTTCCTGACTGGTGGATTGTTGAGCGAGAGCGTCTATGGCTTTACCGGCAGGAAAAGCCAGTCGCAGCTTCTGGCCGGTTCGGTCAATGAGCTGACCGGCAGAAATATCGCTGGTTCCACCAATGATTTTTGCGGTTACAGAGACACCTTTGGGCTCCACCAGCAGCAATTCTGTGGTTCCGCCGGAAAGATGCCACGCCAGCATGGGAGACTCCAGCAGTTCCATTCGTCCAGCGGACCAAACCGCAGCGGCGATATGGCCTTCCTGATGGGAAAAAGCAAAGAAGGGAACGCCCAGCGTATCCGCCAGGACTTGCCCTTGCGATGCACCAGCCAAAAAACAGGGCATATAGGAGCCTTCCACCGGTCTGGGGCGAGTACTGGCACCCACGGCCTCCAAATCGGTCAGCCAGCCCGATTCCTTCAAGGCGGAAAACCGCTCCGGCAGACGCTTAACATGCTGGAACAAAGCATCACTTTGGCGCAGACCCAGCTCACCTTCTTTGACTGTCAGCAAACGTCCCTCGTTGTGTCCCGTACCATCGGCACGATAAACCGCCGCAGAGGTGGTATAATTGCTGGTGTCGATACCGAGAAAGCTCATCCGTTGGCTGCCTCACCACGGACGAAAGCGCCCAGCAGACCATTCAGGAAGGCAACCACCTTTTCGTCCTCGTACTTCTTGGCCAGCTCAACAGCGGAGTTAATGGCGGCGCCATTGGGAATCTCCTGCATGTAGAGAACCTCAAACATGGCAACTCGCATAATAGCGGCGGCAACCTTGGGAATGCGTTCAAAACGCCAGCCAATGGCGTATTTCTCGATGTACTGATCCAGCTCATAGCCGTGTTCCCCCACACCGACGACCACCCGGCGGATATAAGCCAGCTGTTCTTCCTCGGGGAACTCTTGGTAAAGCTCCTCATCCTTTGCCAGAATTTCAAAATTTTTACGGGTCAGCTGATCCTCCAGCAGTTCAACAGCGGAAAGCTGTGTAAAGCCCAGCTCATAGGCGAAGTGGACAGCGATTTCTCTTGCGACAGTTCTGGTCATATACCAAATTCCTCCATGGCGCTGGGCAGGTTCTTTTCCTGTCGTCAGCGGCTTCTCTTTTCCAACAGGGGCCGGTCAAACTGGCCCATCATTGCATATACAAATGTATTATACAGCATCTGTCTCTATTTGGAAACTGTTTTTTTCGAAAAATGGCGGGGTTTTCTCCGGCGTTTTTGATAAAAAAGAACAACAGAATCACAACAGCATTGTATTTATCGAAAATTTATGCTAGACTATGGAATAGGAAGCAAACAAGAAACGTTGACAAAGGAGGATTTTTTATGAAAAATAAATCTGTTTCTGACTTCCGACGGTATTCCAGCACAATTTTCGTTATGATTCTTTCCATCGTTTGCGCTGTGGTCAGTGGTCTGCTGCTATTCGTCCCAGAAATTCAAACAACACTGCTATGTAAGGCTTTGTCTGGTGTCCTGATTGTTTGGGGACTGGCTCAAATCGCTCGATTCTTCTTTGTCGGCGCTTATCACCGACTGCATGACTTTAGCTTCTCTGCCGGAGCACTGCTGGTGATTTTGGGCGGGGTCGCTCTGGTTCGTATAGAGGATATGGCTTCTCATTTGGAAATTGTGTTGCAATTGGCCATTCTCTGCATCGGCGTTGTACTGGTTCAGAACACCATTCAGCTCATTTGCACCAACAGCCCCCTCTGGACGGTCGAAGGTATTTTAGCGGTGGCTGTTTTGACCTGTGCCGTTCTTTCCTTGATGGAACCGGAATTTCTGGTTCCCTATCTGGTCCCGTTTACGCACTGGTCTTTATTTGCTGCTGGCATAATTTGCACCTGGACCCTGCCCGTCGTGGCGTTCAATGTCTATCGCAAGAACAAGCGTGACATTGCTCAGGCTGCCGCTCTTGAATTGGAGCATGGGAAAACCCCGGCGGCCTCCGATCTCCCCCTCGCTTCGTTCGGCGACACAGACGAGCTGGATGTGGAAGCCATCCGGGCAAAAGCGGAGGAGAATTCCTAAGGCAATACCGCATAATAGGGATGTGCGGATTGCGCAGTAATTTTGCTTTCAAATTTGTTGGGAAAGCCGCAGGAATACTGACGTATTTCAAGGGTTTTACGGCAAATTTGGGAGTGAAAAGACAAGCAAGGCGCACATTCGACTATTGTGCGGTGTTGCCTTTAAAGTAACGTACCTTATCATCCCTTTTATTGGAGGAATTCTCTCTCTATGAATATTGAACTGCTCCGAAGTGGAGCGGCGATTCCCCGTCGTCAGCAAATGCTGATGGTCTTTCGTCTCAGTCTTCCCGCCATTCTTGCCCAGTTGTCCTCCATCGCTATGCAATACATTGATGCGGCCATGGTGGGCAGTCTGGGAAAAAACGCCACAGCCTCCATCGGCCTGGTATCCAGCACTACCTGGCTGATTGGAGGTCTTTGTGTGGGCACTTCTGTGGGTTTCTCTGTACAGGTGGCTCAACACATCGGCGCTGGACAAGAAGCAAAGGCTCGTGACGTTTTCCGGCAAGCGTTACAGGCTCTTTTGGTCTTTAGCATCCTGACCACCACGTTGAGTATCGGCATCAGCGCTCCCCTTCCTGTTTGGCTAGGCGGAGATTCGGCGCTTTATGACGACGCTTCCCGCTACTTTCTGATTTATTCCTGCGCCATTCCTTTTGCGCAGCTCCGCCAGCTGTCCGGCAGTATGCTCCAGTGCAGCGGCGATATGAAAACGCCCAGCATTTTAAACACGATTTTGTGTTTCTTGGATGTTCTTTTCAATGCGGTGTTAATCTTCCCTTCGCATACTGTAACCTGTGGTTCGATTTCCTTTCCCCTTCCGGGAGCCGGAATGGGTGTCACCGGAGCTGCACTGGGAACCTCTCTTTCTGAGGTCTGCGTGGCAATTCTGATGGCTGGAGCAGCCTGTTTCCGCTCGAAAACGCTTCGGCTTACCCTTCCGGGCAGCTGGAAGCTGCAAAAGCAATGCTTGTTGACCGCCGCAAAGGTAGCGATTCCCCTTTCTTTGGATCACATTGCTCTGTGCAGCGCCTACGTTGCCGCAACCAAAATTGTTGCTCCGCTGGGTACTATGGCTGTGGCGGCAAATTCTCTGGCGGTAACGGCGGAAAGCCTTTGCTATATGCCGGGTTATGGCATCGGCTCCGCTGCGACGACACTAGTAGGTCAAACCATTGGCGCTGGCCGAACAGATTTGGCTCGTGCTTTTTCCCGTCTTTCTGTGCTGATGGTGATGGTGATGATGGGCTGCACCGGTGTGCTGATGTATTTTCTCTGTCCCTACGCCTTCCTGCTGTTGACCCCTGACCGAGCCGTTCGTCAGCTGGGAACCCAAGTTCTTCGAGCGGAGCTGTTCTCCGAACCCCTTTACGGTGCTTCTATCGTGGCAGCTGGTGCGCTGCGTGGCGCTGGAGATACCCTGATACCCAGTATCATGAATCTGGTGAGTATGTGGGGCGTGCGGATTACCGCTTCTGCCTATTTTGCTCCCAAGTACGGCCTGATGGGTGTGTGGCTGGTGATGGCGTTTGAGTTATGTTTCCGTGGCATTCTGTTCCTGGTTCGCCTGCTGAGGGAAAAATGGCTGGAAAAAGGCGCTCTGATTGAAAGCTGATGCTTTAACCCACATCACAGGGCGCATATCACAACAAAATGGACTTGTTCAGGAAAGAGTTTCTTTTTTCTGAACAAGTTTTTTCTTTCTTTTGGGCGTTTTTTTCTCTCTTTTTAAGACAAAGCGCCACAATCTGTCCTGATCCTCCTGAGAAGCGTACCCTATGCCCACTCGTTTTGCGGTAGTTACTTCACTGTGAAACCCATCCTCCTCAATCCAGAGATTGGAGCTGGTGATGAGGTTCGTCTCATTGTAAATTCCAGTGATATTCAGCTTTTTGGTCAGCTTGCCGGGGCCTTCTGCTCCTTCACAAGCCCGAATCAAAACACCCTCGGCTTCTCCTTCCTCGCCCGTGATAACGTTCATCAACCAATGAACGCCATAACAAAGGTACAGGTAGGCCGTGCCCGCTTTGGCATAGAGCACTCTGTTTCTGGCCGTTTTGCCTTTGTGAGCGTGGCAGGCGGTGTCTTGTTCCCCACAATAAGCTTCTGTTTCGGTGATGCGGAGACGAAATTCCCCGTCAGCGGTGGCGTGAACCAGTACTTTTCCGACCAGCTCTTGCGCTACCTCCAGGCAGGGTCGGTGATAAAACGCTTCCCCAAGTCGTTTGGGCTCTATGGTATGCTGTTCTGACATGAAAAGTTCTCCATTTCTGAGAGCCTATCGGTCAATCAGCGGCGCATCTTGATGAACCGATAGGCTCTTATTTTTTCGTTATGATAACATCGTTTTTCTGTTTTGACTACCTTCCAAAGCCTTGCAAAAGGAAGAAAAACGTGATACAGTACTGTTTAGTTTTGGAAAACGAAAGAAGGTTGTTCTCCCATGAAAAAATTTTTCTCTTTGCTTCTCGTCTGCGTTTTGTCGTTCTGCTGCCTGACGGGATGTGGCAGTAAGACTTCCAGCACTGGTTCCACAGGTTCCACACAGCCAGAACAGAGCAGTTACGAAAAAGAGCTGATGAGTTCCGAATTTGCTTCCGGTCTTCACCATGTGGAAATCACAATGAAGGACGGAGGAAGCATTGCCTTGGAGCTGGATGCAGATACCGCTCCCCTGTCCGTGGCTAATTTCTGCGTTCTGGCCAAGGATGGCTTCTATGACGGTCTCACCTTTCACCGCATTATGTCTGGATTCATGATTCAAGGCGGTGATCCAACCGGAACCGGCTTTGAAGGTTCTTCGAACTCCATCACCGGTGAATTTGAGCAAAACGGCATTGCCAACGACATTTCCCACAAGCGGGGCGCAATCTCTATGGCACGTTCCACCAGTCCCAACAGCGCCAGCAGTCAATTTTTTATCGTCCACGAGGATTCCGATTTTCTGGATGGTTCTTATGCTGCTTTTGGTCAAGTGACCAGCGGAATGGAAGTGGTGGATGAAATCGCCGAGCATACGCCTGTAGAAGACAAAAACGGCACCGTCAAGAGAGAAAATCAGCCCGTGATTGAAAGTATCGTTGTGATTGACTAAGACCCTATTATCCTAAAAACAAAATCACAGCGAAGGAGTATTTTTGATGAATCAAACCATCGTAATCGCACTGATACTCTGTGTTGCGGGCATCCCTATCCTTCTGATTCTGGGTTTCGTACTATTTCAGGTGCGAAAAACAACAGAAAATCGCCACAAAATTCCAATTTCCTATCGAATCTCAGAGTTTTTTCTCACGTTGGGATTTGCACTGTTGGTGGGTGTTCCTATTGTAGTAGTGGATAATCTTTGGACGGCACATCTCATGACACAGCCACTCCGAACCGTCACCGGAACCATCGAGGAGATTAAGAAAGTAACAAACCGTAACCCAGACGGAACGTCATATGTACTTAGTCCCAATTTTGGATACACCATCACTGTGGAAGGAAAAAACTACTTTCTTGACATTTATGCCGGTGATGAAAACTTTTCAGCAAAAGAGTGGTCAGAAGAAGCAGTTGGACAACAAGTGACGTTGAGCATCTATCCTGAGAGCATCTTGTCAAGGGTTTTGGACTTTTTCGACTGAAAGGTGTGGCACAGCGGTGAAATCTACGGTGTGATGTTGGAGGACGGAATGGTGCTGTTGGATACGGAAGCTGAGTTGAAGCAGATGGAAGTACAGGTGAAAGATGACTGGGAGCTATATCCTCCATTGTTTGTTGCAGGTGGTATACTGACAGCGGCAGGCTATGAAATCAAACGAAAAAAGAACCAAAAGGTATAAGAACTATGAATTATACTTACAAAAATCACTCAAAAGCATTCATCTTTTCCGTTATGATGTTTGTTTTTAGTGCCTGTTTTCGATATACTGATCCTCACGTTCCATCTATCTCAGCAAATATTGATTACGGAGTCCCTCCTTTTATTGCATGGGTTTTGCTTTTCGTGATAGCTGTTGTTCTGATGCTGTTGCTATCGGAAGAATACCAATTCACAATGTCTGGTATAACTGTTAATCGTCTTTTCTTTAAAAAGCATTATGCTTGGGACGAGCTTGCCTTTTGTGGAATGCTCCCGAAGGGTGTTTTGATAGGTGGCGAACCGAACAAAGATAAATATATCTGTTTTTCTGTTGAACCACCAATTACGGGTAAGAAGATACCAAAAAAGTGCTATTACATGGATTATTCTCATGAACTAAATGAGATTCTTCGTCTGCTTGTGCCAGAGCGGTATGGAAAAACACTAAAAAAGGCCAACGTATCCCATCTGGATTATGTTCCGTCTTCTCTTGGGACGATTTCTAAAAAACTCAAACTGTTTGATGTAGTTGCTGCATTGCCGTCTATCGTCGCTTTCTTTAGTTGTATGCTGATTCCATCAAGAGGCATCTTAACGGTGGTACTGCTCATCTCTATGGGAGGATTTCTTGTCTTGAACAAATATATTGAACCTCAGACTGAACATCTGGAAAAAGAGTATCAATATCTGATATTTGAGCGTCTGAAACATGAAAAAGAGAACGCTGGGGAATCTATTCCTTAAAAACCGTGACTAGGTAAAAGTCTTTCAATGCCTTATTTGTCCTCATCAACGTACCAAGCACTGAGCTGCTCGTGAGCAATTTGGATTCGCTCCGCCAATCCTTCTCGGGTAATGTCGTCGTAGCGGAAGCCGTCCACTTGTATTTCTTCTCCGTTTGACAGTTTTCCTTGCTGCATTACAAAATCAATGGCATAAAAGGGTACATTGGCCTGGTCAAACATTTCCTTTACGTCCAGCAGAATTTCCGCCGCTCGGTCAAAGGTCAGCGTTTCTCCCTGCACATACAGCGTCAGAACGCCCACCCGAGAGGCAATTTCCCGGATGTCATACTCCTCATCCAGTTGCAGATCTTTTAAGTGGATTCCATAGGGCTCACCGGGATGATACCATCGCTCTTCCTTGTATTCGTCCAAGGTCGCAATGCTGCCAAAGCAAAGATCACTGGTATATCCGAACGACGAGGATGCAAAAACAGCGTCCGTGAGCGCTTGGTACTCTTGTTCCAGACGAATCCAGGTATTCCATCCGCTGGTTATATGGTCGGAATCATCATACCGAACATGCCCAAGCAAATCCAGATAAATGGAAAAATAGGAGTCCTCGCTGGAAGGAGAAAGAACGAACACATTGTAGCCTTTGGTTTTGGGATGGTAGTTGACCCGCTCGATGGAATAATCAATATCAGCGTAGCATTCCGCCAAGTAGTTCTCTGCGCCACGTTTTGCAAGCAGACAACTTACCGGATTGCCAAAGAAAGCCAAGGCCATATAGGCCACAACGCCCACCAAGAGAGCCAAACTCCCAAGCAGGATGCACTTTCTTTTCTTCATAGCAATTTTCTCCTTTTGGTTTGATTGACCGAAATTTGGTTCATGCTCACTTGTTACCAACAAGTCGAGCGGTACATCTGGAATCGTACAGGTGACAAAGCAGTTCCATTTTCGTTCAGAACCTGCAAAAAGACAGTTCGGCGTTTTTGTGCGTCCAGCACGATACATTGTGCATTTCCCGGTTATAATGCACAAAGGGTTTTGTCGATTCCGACGGGATTTTATAATTCTTTCTTCTTCGCCCCCTTGACGAAAAATCGGAATTATGCTAACATATTCATGCTATGCAGAATAGAGGTGCGGTTTTCATCAGTACCTGCGGACTGGGCTACGGTAGCCCCTTGAATGCCGCAGCAAAAGGGAACGCCGCCGAAGGGCGCGGCTTCCGAACCGTGCTCCTGGGCGTTGGGTCAAGAGCTCAACGACTGTCATCCGATGAATGAGGATGGAGAGCTGTCTGCTTTTGTAATATAGTGGCCTGTTATGGGCATTATAGCACAGAATCAGTCGGTTGTTCAACTGCTGATTCTTTTTTCATGCGCAGCATCCATCGTAATTGCATAGAATAATCCACATCCAAGTTTTGGAGGTCGTTCACAATGGAAAAATACAAAGTTGGCGTTGTCGGCTGCACCGGTATGGTGGGTCAGCGCTTTATCACTCTGCTGGAAAATCATCCTTGGTTCCAGCTGACCGCCGTTGCCGCTTCTGGCCGCAGCGCAGGCAAGACCTATGCGCAGGCTGTTGAGGGTCGTTGGAAGATGGCCGGTGAGATTCCCGCCGAAGCCAAGGAGCTGATGGTTCTGGATATCGAGAAGGATCTGGATGCCTTTGTCGCTCAGGTTGACTTCACTTTCTGTGCCGTCAACATGAAGAAGGACGAGATCAAAGCTCTGGAAGAGAAGATCGCAAAGAAGGAATGCCCCGTTGTCTCCAACAACTCCGCTCACCGCTTTACTCCCGACGTTCCCATGGTCGTGCCTGAGATTAACCCCGGTCACATCAAGGTCATCGAGAGCCAGAAGCAGCGTCTGGGCACCGAGCGTGGCTTCATCGCTGTCAAGTCCAACTGCTCCCTCCAGTCCTATGTTCCCGCCCTGCACCCCCTGCGTGAAAAGTTCGGCCTGAAGTCCGCTCTGGTCTGCACCTATCAGGCCATTTCCGGCGCTGGCAAGAACTTTCAGACCTGGCCGGAGATGGTGGATAACGTCATTCCTTATATCGGCGGCGAGGAAGAGAAGAGCGAGCAGGAGCCCATGAAGATGTGGGGCGAGATTGTGGATGGCAAGATTGTCAACGCCACCGAGCCCGCCATTACCGCTCAGTGCCTGCGTGTTCCTGTGTCTGACGGCCACATGGCTGCCGTATTCATGACCTTTGCTGACGGCAAAAAGCCCACCATCGACGAGATTAAGACCGTCTGGGCAGAATACAAGGGTCGTGCTCAGGAGCTGGAGCTGCCTTCCGCTCCCAAGCAGTTCCTGAACTACTTTGAGGATCCCAGCTATCCCCAGACCAAGCTCCAGCGCAATCTGGAGGGCGGCATGGCCATCTCTCTGGGTCGTCTGCGTGAGGATTCCCAGTATGATTATAAGTTTGTGGGTCTGAGCCACAATACGCTGCGTGGTGCCGCTGGCGGCGCTGTTCTGCTGGCCGAGCTGCTGGCCGCAGAAGGCTATTTTGATCGCAAGTAAACGAGGAGTTCGAACATCGGGGCGGTCGTCTTTGCTTCCGCAAAACGAAGGCGGCCACGCTCCGGCTTTCCAATCCCCAATTCTGTTTTGCCCATTCTGGCAGAAAGGAAATCATTATGAAAACTCCTGTTTTTACCGGTTCCTGCGTTGCCATCGTCACCCCCTTCACCAACGACGGCATTGATTTCGAAAAGCTGGGTGAGCTGATTGAGTTCCAAATTGCCGGCGGCACGGACTGCATCTGCATCTGCGGCACCACCGGCGAGGCCTCTACCCAGACCATGGAGGAGCACAAGCAAGCCATCCGCTATACCGTCCAAAAGGTTGCCGGTCGCTGCAAGGTGATTGCCGGAACGGGCAGCAACTGCACCAAAACCGCTTTGGAGTTATCTCTGGACGCAGAAGAAGCCGGTGTGGATGGTCTGCTGATTGTGACCCCTTATTACAATAAGACCACGCAGAAGGGTCTGATTCAGCATTACACCTATCTGGCAGATCATGTACATACCCCCATCATCTGCTATAACGTACCTGGCCGCACCGGTATGACCTTTACCGCCGCCACCTATGCACAGCTGGCCAAGCATCCCATGATTAACGGTGTCAAGGAGGCTTCCGGCAACTTTGACCTGATTGCTCACACCCGGATGCTCTGCGGCGATGAGTTCAACATCTGGTCCGGCGAGGACGGACAGGTGGTTCCTCTGATGGCAATGGGCGGCAAGGGCGTGATCTCTGTCGTGGCCAACATTGCCCCCAAGCTGATGGCCGAGATGTCCCATCTGTGCCTGGAAGGAAAGTTCACTGAGGCAGCTGCACTCCAGTGCGACGAGGTGCTTCCCCTGGCCGACGCAATGTTTATGGAAACAAACCCCATTCCCGTCAAGGAAGCAATGAACCTGATGGGCATGAACGTCGGTGAACTGAGAATGCCCCTGTGCCCCATGACTGACGAGCACCGGGAGACCCTGAAGGCCGCCCTGGTTCAGGCTGGTCTGATGTAAAAGCGAGGTACCAAAGATGTATCAGTTTATTATTTCCGGTTGCAGCGGCCATATGGGTGCTGTGGTTGAGGATATCTGCAAGGCTGACAGCGAAATCAATGTGGTTGCTGGCTTTGATGTGGTGCAGGTTCCCAAGTCCTACCCCATTTTTGTCTCTCCCTCTAACTACACCGGCGAGGTGGACGCTGTAATTGACTTTTCCAGTCCCAAGGCGCTGGATGGTCTGCTGGCCTTCTGTGTAGAGCGCAAGGTTCCCGTGGTTTTGGCCACCACCGGCTACTCTGACGAGCAGCTGGCTCAGATTGATGAGGCTTCTAAGCTGATTCCCATCTTCCGCAGCGGTAATATGTCCCTGGGCATCAATGTGCTGATCGACCTGGTGAAGCGTGCCGCCGCTGTTCTGGGCGAGAGCTGCGACATCGAGATTGTGGAACAGCACCACAAGCGCAAGGTGGACGCTCCCTCCGGTACCGCTCTGATGATTGCCGACGCCGCCAACTCCGCTTTGGATTATGACGCAGAGTATAACTATGGCCGCCATGACCGCCGTGCTCCTCGCCCCAAGAACGAAATTGGAATCAGTTCTGTTCGTGGCGGAACCATCGTGGGCGTGCATGAAGTGATTTTCGCAGGCCGTGATGAGATCATCGAAATCAAGCACACCGCCATGAGCCGTGAGATTTTCGCAAACGGCGCTGTCCGTGCCGCCAAGTTCCTCACCGGTAAAACCCCCGGTATGTACAACATGGAGCAGCTGGTTGCTGAATAAGGAGAATATACCATGGAAGCTAGACTCACTTACGCAAAGAATTTGACTCTGATTTCCCTTTCCTCTCTTCCCTGTGACAACAAGATTTTCGCCACTGTTCTGGAAGCCTGCGCTGCAAGAGGCATCAATCTGGATATGGTTTCTCAGACCGCACGCAAGGGTGGCACGCTGAACATGAGCGTTACGCTGTCTGACGATGACCTGGCGGATATCCTCACGGTTCTGGGTGAGCTGAGAGCAAAGAACATCAAGATTAAGCCTGAGATTCTGCCCAGCAGCTGCAAAATCAATTACTATGACGAGGCAATGGTCAACACGCCCGGCGTTGCCGCAAAGGTCTTTACTCTGCTTTCTCAGGCGGATGTGGAAGTCATGCTGGTCACTACCTCTGACTATGATATCTCCGTTCTCATTCCCGCTCACTGCCTGGATGACGCTCTGGAGGCTATGGGAAACGGTACTGGCTTAACCCCCGTTGAAGTGTAAGACGGATTGGAAGGTTTCGCAGCGCTACCCCCACAAGAGATGGTTTTTCTTTTGCTGTCGCTTGTAGGGGTAGCTTTTCTGTTTCGGGGGCTTTCCAGGCGGTTTCTCTTTTCTTTTGCCATGTCATGGATGAATTGTGAATTCTTTTAACTTTCCCTCTTGTCAAACCAAAGTTTTTAAGGTAGAATAAGATTGTTAAAATGACATAAGGCCTGAGAGCGTGTGGAAAAAGACCTTCACGCCTGCGGAGCCACTATATTATTGGAGGAATTCAATCATGATTACTGCCAGCGATTTCAGAAACGGCAAGACCTTCGAGTATGAAGGAAAACTGATGCAGGTCGTCGAGTTCCAGCACGTCAAGCCCGGCAAGGGTGCTGCTTTTGTCCGCACCAAGATGAAGAACATTGTCACCGGTGCTGTCACTGAGACCTCTTTCAACCCCACCGCTAAGTTTGAGGAAGCTTTTGTCGAGCGTACCGACGTGGAGTATTCCTACAACGACGGCGATCTGTACTACTTCATGGATCTGGAGTCCTATGACATGATTCCCATCGCCCATGAGACTCTGCCTGAGAACTTCAAGTTCGTCAAGGAGAACGACCCCTGCAAGCTGATGGCTTATAAGGGCAAGGTCTTCTCTGTTGAAATCCCCAACTTTGTTGAGCTGGAAGTCACCGAGACGGAACCCGGTGTTCGTGGCGATACCGCTACCAACGTCACCAAGCCCGCTACTGTCGAGACCGGCGCTGAGATCAAGGTTCCCCTGTTCATCAACGAGGGCGACCGCATCCAGATCGACACCCGTACCGGCGAGTATATGGCACGCTGCAAGTAATTTGCCTGCACGCCCTTTATCTGTTTCATCGCTAAGGAGGAATTTGAATGTCTCTCACTGAAAAAGCCGCTTATCTCCGTGGTCTTTACGACGGAATGGAGATGAACGAGGTCGATTCTAAGGAAGCCAAGTTGCTGGGTGCCCTGATTGATGTGGTGCAGGAGCTGGCCGCCCATGTTACCGAGAACGAGGCTAGCCTTTCCGCCCTGGCTGATGAAGTGGATGATCTTTCCGAGATTCTGGATGACAGCTTTGACGATGACGACTTTGACACCTTTGACAACGAGGACGAGGAACTCGACACAGAAGATGACGACGACGAATTCCAGACCACGTTTGAGGTCGAATGTCCCAACTGTCAGTGTATGCTGACCGTCGGAGAGGAAGAGCTGTCCACCGGTGTGATTGAATGTCCCACCTGCGGCCAGAAGTTCCAGATTGAGCTGGAGTTTGACGACGACGGCGAAATGATTGAGGAAAGCGAGAACGAATAAGCATGAGGAAGGTACAGGCTTTACCGCTTGTACCTTCTTTTTTCATGCCAAAGCGCCAAAAAAAGAACCTGGAAAACACTTCCAGGCTCTCTTTTTATGCTATGATACTGTGTTTCGGCGCTTTACCACTCTTTGGCCCAGCCAGTGGTGCAGCCAACCGCTCTATGCCAGCCTTCCAAGCCCTTTTTCTGCTCTTCAGGGGTAATCTCAGGCTGGAAGATTCTGTCAATTTCCCAATTTCTACAGATTTCTTGTTTGCTCTTCCAGTAACCAACGGCCAAGCCTGCCAGATAAGCAGCACCCATAGCGGTGGTTTCCACGCACTTGGGACGATGGACGGGACACTGAATGATATTGGCTTCCATCTGCATGAGCAGGTTGTTGGCGGAAGCGCCGCCGTCCACACGCAGGCCAGCAAGCTTGATGCCGGAGTCAATCTCCATCACTCTCAGAACGTCATAGGTCTGATAAGCCAAGGATTCCAGCGTAGCACGAATGATATGATACTTATTGACACCACGGGTCAAGCCAACAATGGCACCACGGGCATAAGGATCCCAATAGGGAGCGCCCAGACCAGTGAAAGCGGGAACCACATAGCATCCGTTGGTATCGGGAACCTTACGGGCAAAATATTCAGAGTCGGCGGCGGAGTCAACAATTTTCAACTGGTCACGCAGCCACTGAATGGCAGAGCCCGCCACAAAGACAGAACCTTCCAGCGCATATTCCACCTTACCATCCAGACCCCATGCAATGGTGGTCAACAGGCCGTTCTTGGAAAAAACGGGGGTCTCGCCGGTGTTCATCAGAAGGAAACAGCCAGTGCCATAAGTGCTCTTTGCATCGCCGGGCTTGAAGCAGGTCTGACCAAACAGAGCGGACTGCTGGTCTCCGGCTGCGCCAGCGATGGCAATGCTCTTTCCGAAGAGATCAGAAACGGTGTAGCCGTAAACCTGACTGCAAGGCACTGCCTTGGGCAGCATGGAGGCGGGAATGCCCATTTCTGCCATGATATCCTTGTCCCAATCCAGGTCAACAATGTTGAAGAGCATGGTGCGGGCTGCGTTGGAGTAGTCGGTAACGTGAACCTTGCCGCCGGTGAGCTTCCAGATGAGCCAGGTTTCAACAGTGCCGAATCTCAGCTGCCCCTTTTCCGCCTTTTCCCGAGCACCGGGAATGTTGTTGAGCATCCAACGAATTTTGGTTGCGGAGAAATAGGGGTCGATAATCAGGCCGGTTTTCTCACGATAGGATTCCGTCAGTCCCCGTTCGATGAGGGTATCACAATACTCAGCGGTGCGGCGATCCTGCCAGACAATGGCATTGCCGATGGGCTCGCTGGTGTCCTTATCCCAGATGATGGTGGTTTCACGCTGGTTGGTAATACCGATGGCGGCGATATCGCTTGCGTCTGCGTCAATCTTTGCAAGCGCCTCAGCAGCAACGGCATACTGCGTCAACCAGATTTCGGTTGCATCGTGTTCAACCCAGCCGGGCTTTGGAAAATACTGTGTAAATTCCTTCTGAGCAACGCTAACCATCTCGCCCTTTTCGTTGAAGAGGATACAGCGGTTGGAAGTGGTGCCGGAATCCAGCGCCATGATATATTTGGGCATAATGTGTTTCTCCTTCCCCATGCGGAAATGTTAGAGTGAAACCCATGGTCTTGGGCAGAAATTATTTCGTATGAAATTCAAATTTAGTATACCATGGGGCAGGAGAAAAAGCAACAATAATTGGTTAATTTCTATAATTTATCCAGAATATAGACTTATGTTATCGGCACTTTAAATAATAAGCACTTTTGTTAGAGAATGATACAAATCAACCCGCCGCTGCCCTCGTTGATGATACGCTCCAGCGTTTCCCGCAGCTTTTTGCGGGCATCCTCCGGCATACGCATGAGCTTGCCTTGCAAATCCTCGTTGACCAACTCATGGAACGACTTTCCAAAGATATTGGATTCCCAGATTTTTTTGGTATCCCCCTCGAATTCTTGCAGCAGATAGGAAATCATCTCTTCCGACTGTTTTTCACTGCCGACAATGGGCGAAATCACCGTTTCGATATCGGCACGGAGCATATGAATGGAAGGAGCACTGGCACGGAGCTTGACTCCATAGCGGCCTCCTTGACGGACAATTTCCGGTTCTTCCAGCGTCAGCTCATCAATGGAGGGAATCACGATGCCATAGCCTTCTTCTCTGACATTGCGCAGCGCCTCCGACACCTTGTCATACTCCCCTTTCACGGCGGACAGAGAGGTCAAGAGTCCCAGCAAATCGCCGTCATCCCGAACGGTAAAGCCAGACTGTTCACTCAGGGTGGCATAGAACAAGGTTCTGGGAACTTCCAACTCCGCTTGCGCCACACCGCTGCCCAAACTGATGGAGGTGATTTCGGCTCGGCTGATGGTGCTCCCCTGCCCCATTGCGGCGGTCACTTCTCGTGCCTCCCGGATGCGGCGCAGCGCCTTGGCTTTCTCCCGAATGATGCTGTAAAGCTCCTCCTTGATGGGATGGGTATAGGGCAAAGCGTCCACCCAACTGGGTAGGAAAAGATCCAGCTCTTTCAGCGGAAATTCATAGAGAACCGCCTTGATGATATCTGCGACATCCTCCTCATCCAGCGTCAGGCAGTTCACGGGCAAACAGGAGACACCAAACCGTTTGGAAAGATCTTTTGCCATGCTGACCGTCATTGGGTCTGCCGGATGGTCGGAATTGAGCAGAACCAGAAACGGCTTGCCCAATTCCTGTAGCTCTCGGATGACCCGTTCTTCCGCTTCGATGTAATCCTCTCGGGGAATATCCGTAACGGTTCCATCTGTGGTGATGACAATACCAATGGTGGAGTGCTCGGCAATGACCTTTCGTGTGCCAACTTCCGCCGCCTCTGTCATGGGAATTTCGTGGTCAAACCAAGGGGTTGTCACCATCCGAGGAGCGTCATCCTCCATCTGACCCACCGCTCCATTCACGAGATACCCAACGCTGTCAATCAGGCGGACAGAAAGACTGACTCCACCTTCCACCTCAATTTGCACCGCCTCTTCCGGGACAAACTTTGGTTCCGCTGTCATAATGGTGCGGCCAGAACCACTTTGAGGCAGTTCGTCTCTGGCTCGTTCTCTCCGGTACACATTGTCGATGTTGGGAATGACCAGCGTTTCCATAAACCGCTTGATGAAGGTGGATTTTCCCGTGCGAACCGGTCCCACTACCCCAATATAGATGTCACCGCTGGTTCGGCGGGCAATGTCCTCATAAATTTTCCTGCTCTCCATCCTTCTCCCTCCTTACCGCTTTCTGGGAATCAACAGCAATTGTCCTTCCTCCACTTTGTCGCCTTCCAACTCGTTGGCCAGGCGGATTTCTTCCCTCGTGGTGAGGTAGGACTTCGCCACATCCCAAAGACTTTCTCCTGCTGTTACCTGACGCAGAACCACAGAGGGCTGATGCTCTTGGTGTCGAGTTTCGTCTGCCTCCATCTGGAAAGCAGAAATGCAGTCGATGCGCTTTTGTTCCAAGAGCATCCAATGGAAATCTACCCCTATACGGAACTCAACCCCGCCGGAACTGGCCGCAGCGTCCAGCTCCGCCACTTCGCACCAGGCAAGACAAACAACGCCCTCCGGCACTTCTACGGGACACTTCACTTGAATTTGTCGCATAACCGAGGCATAACCGCCCGATTCTGTAACATAGAGACCGTGAAGGCGCACTTCCGCCACCAATTCCCCGTTCATCAGACGAACCTGTCCAGGATACGCCCGTGCGTCGCAAACCTCCTGAGCCATGGTGGGCGTTTCCACAATCTCACGGATGGTTTGACGGCGGACGGTTTGCTCCAGAAGCTTAGGCAGCAGACAGACGGTAAACTCCGGTATTCCAGGGCTGCGAATGCTATAAGCGTCGGTCACAAGCGGAAAAACCTGCTCTTCCCGAACCAGAATCTGCGCCAACAGCTCCAGCTCTACGGACAGTTCCCTTCCCTCTTCGTCCTCTGGTTCAATTTGGCAGTCGGTGAGTACAACGAAAAGTTGAAAACTGGCAGTATCTGACGCTCCCCCCACATCAATGATTTGGGAGAAGGGAATCTCCAGCTCTGCGGAACAAACCTCCTCTTCCCGATCCAGATACAGCAGCTTGAGAGCAATCCCGCCTTTCAGGATTACCTTACCGCCGGTCAGACGGGATTCGGAAACGTAGGCTCGGCACCGACTGCGGAGCAGCTCCCGGAGGGCTGGGCGACTGCCGGGCAGCTGCGCCATGTCGGAGACAGGAAAACTCCGCTGCCCCACATAGGTGAGAAAGCTGCCGCTTTGCTGCTCTTTTCGTTGCTCGATGCCGAGCAGTTCTCGATCCAGAATTTCGCTGACGCATCGTTGGATGGTAGGGCGGCAAAGGGTGATTTCAAAATGGAAACCAACTCGGATGAGCACTTTTCGTGGATTGATGGCTCTGGTTTCGGCCAGGGTGAGCTGAGGGCGGACAACGCACTGGCTGGATGCCTCCGCACCTTCCAGCTCCGCTGTGAACTGAAATGGCACCTCTGCTTTCAGCTGGCAGAGCGCCCCGCCGCCCTCCGGTTGATAGAGAATGCTGCACGGAACCACTCCACCGAGCGAAATGCAGCCCTCAGCGCAGTCTTTATTCCGAAGCTGAAGGCATCCATCCGTGTCCACAATGTCCTGGATATCAGGACAGGCATCCGGCACAATCATTTCCAGCGTTTCTTCCCGATTGAGCACGGTGCTGAGGGTGGTTTCCCAGCACTTTCGTTCCTCCTGATGCAATGGTACGTTCAAACGCAGACCTCTCCTTTCGTCCGCTCGCTGCGGAATCGTTCTGCCACAGCATATGAGGTTCTGCGGTTGGATATGTCTGCTATTTGACGTGGAAAATCGCTTTCAGCATCCCTGCCAACAGCTTCGGCGCACGAACAATGACGATTTTCATAGAGATTCCCCTTTCCATTGACTTTTATCTCAGTATCGTGGTTCCCAGCAGGATCAGAGACAGGCCAGCCACGAAGATGATGGCACTGACCGGCATGACCAGCGCAAGAATAATGCCTACGCCCAGCGCGATCAGGTATCTTCCCCAACATCCGCAGCAATTCCACCGTCTACGCAAAAACACCGCCTCCCTTCGCAGCTGTCCGGCTGATGCAGCCTGTTCCAGTATACGATGGGAAGCGGTGATTTGTGACTATTTAATGAGAGCGAATTAGCAGAGCGGCTCCAGCGGTGAAAGAGACCTCCGCCGAACGGCCAGGAAGAATCTCATTGCTCACTCCCAAGGTCTCCCAGCGCCGGAAGGTCAAATTGGTTACTTCATACTTCACGTTGCGCAGAGTAACACCCTCCAGCGTAGAATCCAACGGAATCAAACCGAGATAATGATAATCGGGTTCGTTGGAAATGGTGTAGCAGCCCGGAGCAAGATAGCGAATTTCGTTTGTCTCATCCAACAGGAGGGCTTCGCCGTTCTGCTGATGAATCGCTTCCAGGAGGAAGAGGTTCGCCAGGTGGTGATCCTGTCTTCCGCCGGTACAGGCACAGAGGAGCAAAGAACGATATCCCATCCGCAACGCCTGATGAACAGCGGCTTCAGAGTCCGTGAAATCCTTTTCCGTGGGAAGGGTCATGGAAGGAAGCCCTTCTCCCCAGCCGCCAGAATCTCCATCCCCCACATACCAATGGGGGGTTAAGCCAGCTTTTTCGCAGTTGACACGGCCGCCATCCGCACAGATAATGAAATCATCTTCTCGAAGATAGGGAGCCAGATAATCCAAGGTCTGACAAGGAGCTGCACCAATGATGACCGCCCTTTTGTTTTTGATATCCATAAACAGATTGCTCCAATCCAAACAACGAAGGGATGAATCCAGCGTGATTGTCTGTTTCATCCCTCCATTCTGTTATTTTTTGTTGTTTTCCCAGGCTTTGTATTCCTTTGCCGCCTGGTAAAGACGCACATAGCTGTCGTGGCGGCTCTTCAAAATCACGCCCGATTTTTTCGCTTTCAGAACGGCACAGCCTTTTTCCTTCACATGGGCGCAGCCCACATAGCGGCAGTCGTCCAAAAAGGGACGAAATTCCCGAAAAGCCGTTGCCAGCGTTTCTTTATCCAAAAGCTCCGGGGTATCGGTATCGAAGGAGGAGAAGCCCGGCGTATCCGCAATGATGGCGTTTCCACCCAAGCGGAACAGCTCAACGTGACGGGTGGTATGACGGCCACGACCCAGCTTCTCGCTGACTTCGCCCGTTGGAATCTGAACGGTGGGATCCATAGCGTTCAGCAAGCTGGATTTTCCAACGCCGGAATTGCCCGTCAGCACACTGACCTTGTTTTCCAGCGCTTCTTTCAGCTCCTGAACGCCTTCACCGGTCAGGGCGCTGGTGCGGATGGTGCGATATCCTACCTTGCGGTAGATGTCATACAAACTTTCGCCGTCCGCCAAATCGCACTTGTTCACCACAACAATGGGCTCACAATGGTTCATCTCGGCCAGCGCTGCCACTCGGTCAATCAGGAAGGGATCTGTGATGGGGATTGCTTCGGAGACAATTATCACCATTTGTTCCATATTGGCAACAGCCGGACGCTCAAAAGCATTGATTCGTTCCAGAATCTGATCCAGACGACCCGTTCCCGGCTCCGTTGGCGTAATTTCTACTCGGTCGCCAACCAGCGGCGACTCTTTGGTATAGCGGAACTTCCCTCTTGCCCGACAGCGAATCACCTCGCCGCCGCAGTCTACGTCATAAAATCCGCTCAGTGCTCTGATGATGATTCCCGTCATTCCACAACCCATTCCGTTTCTATACCATCCAGCGTTGCGTAAACGCCCTCAATGGTACCCTGATAATCTACGGTCACTTTACTCTGATCGGCGGAAACGGTGGAGGTATAATAATTTTCGCCATTGACGTAAATCATAATCACCGAGTTATCCTCATGCGCTGGCAGGTTGACGGTGATGGTGTAAACCTCGTCCTCGGGCATATTCTGACCCTGATCGACCTCCGGTTCCGTGGTTCCTTCTTCCTCGTTGGTGTCAGGCGTGTTCCATCCCCATTCCTGTTCTGGGTTCGGCTGCTGCGTTTCGGGCTGCACCTCCGGCTCCGGCTGGTGGTCTTCCGGTTCGGCGGGTCTATCCTCGGGACGAGGGCCAGAGCTAATCTGCAACTCAACAACGGTATTCTTTTCCACGCTGCTATTGGGCTTGACGCTCTGGAAAATGACCTGTCCGGCGGGTCTGTCGCTCTCCTGAACCACCGGCGTGCCGCAGGCAAGACCCATTTCAGCCAGCTTTGCTCTTGCCTCATTTTCAGACATGCCAATGAGGGAAACCATGGTGACAGTGGTCGATTTGGGGCCTTTGCTGTAGGTGACGGTAACGGTCTGTCCTTCTTTCAGCGTAGAACCAGAGACGGGATCGGTTTTAATAATCAGTCCTTCGTCATAGTCAGAGCTAAACTCGGACTTATACTTGACCACCACGCCGTATTTATCGCTGAGGGTATCCGCCCAATCCTCATAGCCTTCACCGATGATAGCAGGCATAATCAATTCTTTGGCCTCAATCTCCTCGTCGGCGTTGACAACCACCACAATTTCTGTCTCTTCGCTCTTGGTGGTGGTGTTCCCCAGCGGCTCCTGACGGATGATTTGACCCGGCTCATAAGAGGCGTTGTACATCTGCTCTTCGCTGATGGTGACAGTAAAATGCCCAAACAGCTCATCGCTTTGGAAAATTTCCCGCTCGGCCTCGGTATAAGTTTTACCCAGCAGATTGGGGACGGTATATTCTTTTCCGCCGTCCAGCAAATCGGAGAAGAAGCTGGTGAACAGGATGCGGAAGATGATAAACAACACCAAAAGGATGGCCAAAAGGATGGCACCAATCATCAAAGCGGTGCGTTTACCAGAACCATCGTCTTCCGGCTCCGGTTCTTCCTCTTTTTTCTCCGGCTCTGGCGGTTTGGCGTTGCGGAGGTCTTCTGGGTTGAACTTGATGCTGACGGTGTTCTGGTCGGGGTCGGCGGAGCCCGGTTCCTCGTGTATCACCATCCAGGGGAAGAGGTAATCAAAGCGGATGGATGGATTCTTCCGAAACTCTTCTAAATCGGACAGCACCACGGCGGCGCTGGCATAGCGAAGGTCTTTGTCAGGAGCCATCATCTTAATGGTGATTTGTTCCATGCCCAAGGGAATCTCAGGATTGATCTCACGAGGTGCCAAGGGAACGGAATTGATGTGCTGCACAGCAACAGCAACGGGAGAATCTCCCTCATAGGGCAAGCGACCCGTGGTCATCTCGTAGAGCACCACGCCAGCGGAATAAATATCGCTGCGGGCATCCACGGCGCTGCCTTTGGCCTGTTCCGGGGAAATATAATGGACGCTTCCCAGTGCTTCCTGGGTCATGGTCTGCTGGGCAGAGTCCACAATGCGGGCAATGCCGAAGTCAGCCACCTTCACGCTGCCATCTCGGAGCACCATAACATTCTGCGGCTTGATGTCTCGGTGGATGATTCCCTTGCTGTGGGCGTGATCCATGGCAAGCAGAATCTGCACGGCAAAGTGGAGTGCTTCCCGCCAGTTCAGCGTACCGCCTCTCTTGCGGATATACTGTTTCAGCGTGATGCCGTCCACCAGCTCCATGACGAAATAATCCAAATCCCCGTCCTGATTGACATCAAAGACGTTGACAATGTTGGGATGGTTCATCATGCAAACCGTTCTGGACTCATCGTGGAAGCGGCTGCGGATATCGTCATCTGCCGCCAGCTCTGGCTTTAGCACCTTAACGGCTACCATCCGATTCAGGCGAAGGTCTTTTGCTTTGTAGACCACCGCCATGCCGCCGACGCCAAGGATGCTCACCAGTTCATAACGTTCATTCAGTTTTGTTCCGATGTACTGATCCATTCTGTTCTCCCCTTATTCTTCGGCTTCCATGAGAACCACCGTTACGTTATCCGGTGCGCCTCTATCCAGCGCACACTGGAGCAGTCTCTGACAGCGCTCTTCCAGCGTTCCTTCTCCGCTCAACTCTTTCATCTCTTCTGGCAGCACCTCGTTGCTCAGACCATCGGAGCAGAAAAGCAACAAATCGCCCGGCTCCAACGGAACCTGATAAAGATCCGCCCGCACTTGTGCATCGGTGCCCAACGCCCGAGTAATGATGTTTCGATTGGGATGAACACGGGCTTCCTCCTGCGTGATACGCCCCATGGCCACCAGCTCCGCAACAAGGGAGTGGTCACGGGTCACTTGCGTGATGCCCGTCTGACTGAGATGATAGCAGCGACTGTCGCCAATGTTGATGACAACAGCGATATGATTCAAAGCCAGCGCTCCCACCAGCGTAGTTCCCATACCCCAGCACGTCATATCGTGCTGCGCACGGTGGTAAACAACCGCATTGGCTCTTTCCGCACCCCAAAGCAGGCGTTCTTCCGGCAGACCTTCCTTTGCACCCACCACTTCCGCAAACTTTTGGGTGGCCATTGCGCTGGCGATGTTTCCAGACTGAGCGCCGCCCATGCCGTCACAGACCACCGCACAGCCCATTTCTCCATCTGTCCAAAAGAAAAAAGAATCCTGATTCTGTTTTCGGACCATTCCTTGGTCGGTAATTCCAAATATGTTCATGCCGTCCTCCCTGTTGGGACACCCCAGTTTGGGGAAAGGTATCGTTGCAACGTCAGCGGTTGGGTCTGCGCTGGGCAGGCTTGACCGCTTCATTTTTCTTCATTTCCTTCCGTCTCAGCTGGCCGCAGGCGGCATCAATGTCGTCTCCCAACTTGCGGCGGACGGTTGCAGTTACGCCCTGACGTTCCAGCCGGTTTTGGAACTCTCGAACACGTCGGCTGGGTTTGAGGGGGCTTTCCTCCACATTGTTGAGCGGAATCAGGTTGACATGTCCCGGCTGACCCTTGAGCAGCTTCACCAGCAAATCGGCTTGCGCATCGCTGTCGTTCACCCCGTCTACCATGGCGTATTCATAGGAAATGCGGCGGCCTGTCTTTTTAAAATAGTTTCGACAGGTTTGCATGAGCTTATCCACCCCTACCGCTTTATTCACCGGCATGAGGCGGCAGCGGGTCTCGTCATCCGGCGCATGAAGAGAGACGGAAAGGGTCAGCTGCAAATCCAGCTCCGCCAACCGGTCAATCTTATCCACCAGGCCACAGGTGGAAAGGGAGATGTGACGCATACCGATGTTGAGGCCGTCCGGGTCGTTGACCAGCTGCAAAAAACGCAGAACGTTGTCAAAATTATCCAGCGGCTCACCAATGCCCATCATAACGATGTTGTTGATGGGAAGACCAGAATCTTTCTGCGCAAAAATCACCTGATCCAGAATTTCCGCAGCGGTCAGGCGGCGAACCAATCCGGCCAGGGTAGAAGCGCAGAAGGCACAGCCCATCAGACAGCCCACCTCGGAGGAAACGCAGATGGTATTGCCGTGCTTATAGCGCATGACCACGCTTTCCACGCAGTTTCCATCGGAAAGCTCCCAGAGATATTTCACAGTACCATCCATTTTAGAGATTTGCTTCCGTGCCACCTTGGGAACAGTGAGAACGCAGTTTTCTTTCAGCTTCTCTCGGAGGGATTTGGAGAGGTTGGTCATCTCATCAAAGCTCTCCACACCACGGTGCAGCCACTGAAACACCTGCTTTTCTCGGAATTTTGGTTCCCCCAGCTCTTTCAGGAAGGCGGCAAGCTCTTCCCGACTCATAGATTTGATTTCTACCATATATTATCCTTTTTTGTACATTGTTTTCCCTGATTTGCACCGAACAAGCAATACAAAGCACGGAAAATAGCTCTGCACCAAAGCGTCAGTTGATTTTTATTTACAGCTCTTTCTGAGCTTTGCCATAAAAAAGCCGTCTGTTCCGTGGATGTGCGGCCAGAGGGTCAGCATTCCCTCTTCCACTCGTCCAATGGGCTGGGGCAGGTCGAAGCCCTCCAACGTATACTCGCTATGACCATTGAGAAAATCCATGACGTTCTGCTGGTTTTCCCGTTGGAGCACGGTACAAGTGGAATACAAGAGCACGCCGCCGGGTTTGACATAGCGGGAGAGGTTGGACAGCAGCTCCTGCTGAATGCCGGGCAGGTTTTCCAACATGTCCGGTTCTTTATAACGGATATCCGGTTTTTTGCGGATGATGCCCAGGCCAGAACAGGGAACATCAGCAATCACCAGGTCAAAACGGTTTTCCCACTCGGGGCGGAACGCTCGACCGTTGGCAACCTCGGCGTTCAAACTGGTGATGCCCAAACGTTTTGCGCCGGAGCGGATTAGCTTAACTTTCTTGGGCTGGATATCGCAGGAGGTCAACTGACCGCTGTTTTTCATCTCCATGGCGGCGGCAAAGCTCTTTCCGCCAGGAGCGGCGCAAGCGTCCAGCACATCCCATCCGGGCTGTGGAGCGGCGGCCAGAGCCGCTAATTTCGCTGCGGCATCCTGTACCATGAAGTATCCCTCACGGAAAAGGGACAACTCCTCCAGACTGCCGGTTCCGGTCAGCTCCAAGCAGCCTTCCAGCCATGGATGCGCTTTCACCGTGATTCCCTGCTCTATAAGGGCTTTACTCAGGTCTTCCACCGTGGTTTTCAAGGTATTGACCTGAACGGTGGTGGGCGGCTGCCCGTTATCGGCTTCCAGCAGTGCTTCCAGCTGCTTTTCATCCCGCAATTCTGCGGCAAACAAATCCACCAGCCATTGAGGATGGCTATACTTCACGCTAAGGCTGTCCGGCTGAGGCAATTCTCCTTTTTTTCGACAGAAGGAGCGGAGGATTCCGTTGGTCAATCTGCTGGAATGGGGGTTTTTGCTGTTCTTTTTCACCAGCTCCACCGATTCATTTACCGCCGCACTCTCAGGAATGCGATCCATCAGCGCTGCTTGGTACATTCCCATGCGCAGGGCAGTGCGGACGACGCTTTCCAGCTTTTTCACGGGAACTTTGGAGAAGGTTCCAATCCAGAAATCCAGAAGGAGCTGATTCTGCTGAACACCGTAGCAAATGCGACTGCACAAGGCACTATCTCTGCCGGAAAGCTCCGCCGAGCGGATGACACTTTTTAAAGTTCCATCGGACCAGGCTCCATGGTTGGCACTCTCCAAAACGGAAAAGGCGGCTTCCCGGGCGGTCATTTTTGGTTGTTTCATGGGGATTCCACCTTCTATCCCAATCAAATCTTATGGCCAGCCAGGAAAGCAGAGGCTTTCATGCGCTTTTTCCCGGGAGCCTGAAGCTCTGTGACACGGAGCACCTTTCCATCGCCGCAGGCGTAGAGGATGCCGGTTTTATCACTGCCCAGGAGGGTTCCGGCCTGTTTGTCGGTCTCTCCGGCCACCTGAGAAGCGTAGGCCTTGAAAACCTTGCCTTCCAGCTCAAAGGTGGTGGCGGGCCAGGGAACCAAACCACGAATCTGATCGTGAATGGCCTGAGCGCTTCGAGTCCAGTCGATGGGACAGAGGTCACGACTGAGCATCGGCGCATAAGTGAACACATCTCCCTGGGGGGTACGGGTTGCGGTTCCATCTTCCAAATGAGGAACGGTTTCTGCCAGCAGAACACCACCCAAATCCGCCAGGCGGTTATAAAGTTCTTCGGCGTTCTCCTCCGGCTCGATGGGAGTGACCACCTGCGCAATGATATCACCCGCGTCCAGTGCTTCCGCCATGTACATGATGGTGACACCGGTTTCCTTCTCGCCGTTGACCATGGCCCAATTGATGGGAGCTGCACCACGGTACTTGGGCAGCAGGGAGGAATGGACGTTGACGCAGCCGTATTTGGGCAAATTCAAAATCACCTTGGGCAGAATCTTGCCATATGCGGCAACCACAATCAGCTCTGGAGCCAGCGCCGCCAGTTCTGCCTGAACCGCCTCGTCACGGAGGGTTTTGGGCTGAATCACGGGGAGGTTGGCTTCCAGTGCCGCCACCTTGACGGGGCTGGGGGTCATCTTCATGCCACGGTTTTTAGGTTTATCGGGGTTGGTATACACGGCGGCGACCTCATGACCGGCGGCAAGGAGCGCTTTCAGGCTGGGCACAGCGAAATCAGGCGTGCCCATAAAGACGATTCTCATCCTTCTTCCTCCTGCTCTGCGGCCATCTCGTCCAACTCTTCGTTGGTATACAGGCGATCGCACAGCTCGTCAAACATATGACCGTCCAAATGGTCAATTTCGTGGCAGAAGCAGCGAGCAGTCAAGCCCTGATCCTCCACCTCATACCATTCGCCGTTGCGATCCTGCGCACGGACACGAACAACCATGGGACGGGTGACTTCACCGTACTTGCCAGGCAGAGAGAGGCAGCCTTCCATTCCGGTCTGCTCGCCGGAAGTGGAAAGGATTTCAGGGTTAATCAGCTCATGGATGTGCTCTTCCTCGTTCATGACCAGGCAGAAACGGCGGCAGATGCCAATCTGGGGAGCGGCCAGACCCACGCCGCCGGACTGGATGAGAGTTTCTCGCATATCATCCAGCATCATGGCCAGTTTTTTATCAAAACGGGTGACTGCATGGCACTTTTTGGTCAGAATGGCATCGCCCTTTTCAACAATTTCACGAATCATAATTCTCTTTTCCTCCTGATGTTATAAAACCATATTCTTCCCAAGGAAGGATGAATAAAACGTAAATTTATTTCTGCTCTGGCACAAAAATTTTCAGCGTGCCAGAGGCTGTGTTCAGCGCCGGGAGAAATTACTCCATTGGATTCAAATCCACAGACAGATGGACACCCTTGTTAAAAGAGTCCTTCTGGAAAGCGGTCAGCAGATGGGATAACATGGTGCGGACACGTCGGCTATCCTTGCAGACAAGCGTCAAGCGATAGCGGTAGCGCCCCATGACACGAAGAACCGGGGCTTCTGCCGGTCCATAGATGGCGAAGGAATCCCCTGCCATTTCCGGGCTGAACTGCCACGCTTGCAAGGCGGTGCGAAGCCGCCGAGCGCTTTCCAGCGTGTGAAAATCCGACCGACCCGTAAGAGTCAATTGGTACTGGTCTCGGATGGGGGGCAGCTGCTTGATGGTTCGCAGGTGGATTTCACTCTCGAAAAAAGCGTCATAATCCTGCCTTGCGGCACAGGTAATTCGTTCATTTTTCGGCGTGAAGGTTTGGATAATGGCTCGTCCGGTACGACTGCCACGACCGGCACGCCCTACCACCTGCGTGAGCAGGGAAAAGGTTCGCTCTCCCGCTCGATAGGAATCCAGGTAAAGTCCCTGGTCAGCGTCCAGCGCTCCAACAAGGGTAACATGTTCAAAATCCAGTCCCTTGGCCACCATTTGCGTGCCCAAAAGAACAGAAATTTTTTCTTTTTCAAAGCGATTGAGGATGTCCTCATGGTTATGCGTGGCAGAAACCGAATCCGCATCCATGCGGGCAATGGAAATGCCGGGGAAAGCCTGCTCCAGCTGTTCCTGAATCATCTGGACACCAGCGTCCACAAAGCACAGCTCACCACCGCAGATTTCGCACTTGGGGAACAACGGCTTGGAGAAGCCGCAATAATGACACATCATCCGACCGTTGTCCTTGTGGTACGTCAGCTTAACGGAGCAGTTGGGACACTCCGGCGTTTCTCCACATTCCACGCAGACCGCCATGCGGCTGGTACCCCGTCGGTTCAGGAAGAGCACTGCTTGCTCTCCCCTTTCGAGGTTGGCAGACAGCTCCCGCCGCAGAGCGCCGCTGAGACTGGTGTTGTTTCCCATTCGCAGCTCTTGGCGCATATCCACCAGTTCCACCTTCGGCATGGTCTGTTCATTGAATCGCTTTTTTAGACAGAATTTTTGATAAATTCCCTCTCTGGCGTGGTAGGCGGTTTCTACGCTCGGAGTAGCGGAACCAAGAACCAGCACCGCTCCCGACTGGTTACAGCGATATTTGGCAATGTCTCTGGCGTGATAACGGGGAATGTGGTCGGATTTATAGCTTGCTTCCTGCTCTTCATCCAGAACAATCAATCCCACGTCGTTCAAGGGCGCAAATATGGCAGAGCGGGTGCCGATGACCACTTGTGCCTTGCCGTCTCTGGCTCGTTTCCATTCGTCATAGCGTGCCCCAACGGAAAGAGAGCTGTGAAGGATTGCCACTTGACTACCGAATTGTGCCTCAAAGTGGCGCAGCAGCTGGGGCGTGAGCGCAATCTCTGGAACCAAAACCAAAGCTGTCCGCCCCTGCGCCAGAGCGTGATGGATGAGGGAAATATAAACCTGAGTTTTTCCACTGCCCGTTACGCCGTATAACAGAGAACAGGCCGGTTTCCGCTGGTTCATGAGAGCGGCAATGCCGTCAAAGGCGGCCTGCTGTTCCTCGTTCAGGACAGGAGGCGGCTGTCGGCTGGCATCGTTGGCCGGAATCCTTCGGTATACTTCTCGCTGAAAAAGTTCAATCAAGCCTTTGTTCGCCAAGGTTTGCACCGTCTTTTTAGCGCTTCCGGTAAAATACTGGATTTCCTTCACGGAGGCGCTTCCCACCTGATCCAGCAGCTTTAAAATCGCAATCTGTGCTTTGGAGGTTTTTTTGACCTCTGACAGCGCATCCTCCAATGGAACCAAAAGAGAGGCGATTTGCTCCATTTTATCATTGACGTTTCTGGAGGTGTCGGTGGAAAGCTCCAAAACATGCTTTTCTACCAACAAGCTCAAGGCCGCCTGGGGTTGTCCGCCGCTGCACTCACGGCAAATCTGCTCACGGGTTGCAGAACCGCCATTTTGCGCCAAAATATCCAAAATTTCCCTCTGAACAGGGGCATGACTCACCATTTCCAGTGCCTTTGTTCCGGAGAGACCTTCGCAAAGATGATAGATGTCCCGAGAGGAATAATAGAGGCCAGACGGAAGCATGGCTTTGACCGCATCATACATGGTACAGAAGCAGCGCTCCCGCATCCAAAGAGCCAAATTCAGCATCGGCTCACGGAGCACCGGTTGGTCATCCAGCAAGCTAAAAACGCTTTTAATTCCGTCAAGTGGTTCCCCTTGCCAGCGTTTTAAAATAATTCCTTCGGTTTTGCGATTGCCCTTTCCAAATGGAACCATGACACGGACACCGGGGAGAGCTCCCTCCGCCAGATGACTGGGCAAGGAATAAGAATAAGGTCGATCCATGGAGTAGACTGCTGCTGAAACTGCGATTTTGGCGTATTCGATCTGCGGCATCTCTTTCTCTCCTCAACCATTCTAAAATACCGAAAAAGGGCAAGAGACAGCCAAAAGACTGCCACTTGCCTTGATTGGATTATTCCTGAGTGTTGTCAACCACAGGCAGAGAACCAGCCCATGCCTCGTCCAGAGCCAGGGTGACAGGCTTCTCGGTCAGGTATTCGCCGCTCTCCTCTGCCTCGGTGGACAGCTGACGAGCACGGTAAGCAACCAGATTGACCAGCTGATAACGGCTTTTGGCACAGGTCATCATCTCATTCATGGGATACAGAATCATATTGTTTTCCTACCTTTCCTATTGGAACATGTAAAGTTCTTAATCTTTACACACATTTTTCTTGCTTCAAATCTCTCCGCCGGAGAGCAGCTTGTCGGCAAGCGCTGCCTGGAACGCCGAGCCACGCTTGATGGCGTTGATAATCTCCTCGATTTCGTCCGCAGCCTGCACGGGAGTGCGATCCACCACGATATAATCATAATGGGGAGCGTAAAGAATTTCCTCCCGAGCACGGGTCAGTCGACCCAAGATAGTGGCATCGTTCTCTGTGCCACGGCCTCTCAGACGGCGCTCCAATTCCTCCATAGAAGGAGGGAGCAGGAAGATTTCCACAGCCTCGGGACAGCTCTTTTTGACATTGCTTCCGCCCACCACTTCGATGTCCAGAATGATATCTTTTCCCCGTTCCACCGTTTCCATCACGGCGGCATAAGAGGTTCCATAGCAATTGCCGTTATACTCAGCGTGCTCCAGCATCTTTCCGGCTTCTACCAGCTGCTGAAACTGCTCACGGGTAACGAAGTGATAATCCACGCCGTCCTGCTCGCCGGGGCGCATATAACGTGTGGTATGGGAGACGGAAAAACCGTAATCTCTGCGGCTTCTCAGTTCTTTAATCAAGGTGCCTTTTCCCACACCCGATGGGCCGGAAATGACAATAATCAGGCCTTTGTTCTTGTTATTCATTGTTGGACTCCTCTCTTGCGTCTGGCTCTCGACCGCTGAGGCGTGCGGAGACGACATCTGGTGTGAGAGCCGAAAGGATGATGTGGTCGGTATCCATGATAAGCACCGATTTGGTTTTGCGGCCAAAGGTGGCATCAATTGCGGTTCCACGCTCTTTTCCTTCTTGAACCAAGCGCTTAATGGGGGCACTGTCTGGGCTGACCACTGCCAGAAGGCGCTGGGCGGAGATCATGCTGCCAAAGCCGATATTCACCAGATGAATCGCCATGGGTTACTCCACGTTCTGAATCTGCTCGCGAATTTTTTCCAGCTCCGCCTTCATATCCACCACAACAGAGGACATTTCCAAATCGTTGGCTTTGGAACCGATGGTATTGGTTTCCCGATTCATCTCCTGAACCAGGAAATCCAGCTTGCGACCAATGGGGCTTCCACCGGCAATCATATCCCGGAACTGGGCAATGTGGCTGCGCAGGCGGACAGTTTCCTCATCCACTGCAACTTTATCGGCAAAGATGGCAGCCTCGGTGAGAATACGGCTTTCATCCAGCTGACGGTCTTCCAGAACCTCTTGAATGCGGGCGGTGAGCTTTTCCCGATAGGCGGCCACACGCTGGGGAGAACGCTCCTCCACAATGCGGTCAAACTCTTCCAGTGTGTCCAGACGGCTCAACAGGTCTTCCGCCAGCTTTTCTCCCTCACGGCTGCGCATGGCATCAAAATCGGCAAGCGCCAGAGCAGCGGCCTGGTGAAGCTCGGCGGTCATGGATTCCAGATCCTCGGGAACCTTTTCCACCTTAAAAACGTCAGGGAAACGGGAGAGCAGAGAGACGGAAATATCTTCTTTCAGGTTGAACTTCTCCGCCATGGTATCCAGAGCCTTTTTGTAGCCAGCGGCAACTCCCTCGTTGAGGGTGACGGTGACGGGCTCCTCAGCGGTGTTCTCGATAGTGACGAACACATCCACCTTGCCACGGGAGATGGTGTTCTTCACCTGCTTGATGATGCCGTCCTCTGCACAGGCATAGACCCGGGGCATACGGATGTTACAGTCCAGATAGCGGTTATTGACGCTGCGAACCTCCACCAGGAACGAACGCCCCTGTCCGTTGATTTGCCCACGGCCATAACCGGTCATACTTTTCAGCAAAAGGAATCACTCCTTCAAAAAATCACACAAGGACTGCACGGAAGCAAAGCAAAAGAAGCCCTCTTTCTCATACAGCCTGTACCAAGCTATTATAACAAATTGGGGCTTCTTCTGCAATCGTATTTCGGATTTATTTTTATCCGTTCACCAGTTTTCTTTTGTGAAAAAGGACGATTCAGTCCAGCTGAACCGAGACGGTGTAAGTGCCCATCGCACCCACGTCAGACATTCCCTTGACTTTGACCTGGGCGGGAAGCTCGACAGAGCCATGCGTTTCCGAGGAAACATCACTGAGATCCACGGTAAGGGAAACATACTCATCACGCAGCAGCTTGATGCTCTCCGTGGGGCCACGAATCTCCACCTCCACACTTTCATCCAAAACGTTGGCCATGCGGTTGCTAGGAACGTGGTTCAGTTGAATGGTTTTGACCGCCAACTTCTTGGTGGAAAGGGTGTTTTTCATACGGAAAGACAGGGTGGCTTCTGTTTTCTCATCGGCGCTGGTGACGCCCTTGGGAAGCACAATGGGCATGGTATCCTCAAAGCTGGTGACAACCTCGCCCAGATTGACCGTTCCCAATCCCACATTGTGTAGGTTGTCGAGCACTTCTTCCGTGCCAAAGACACGAATGACGTTCGGCGTGAGGGTTAAATCCTGCACGTCCTCCTTCGTCGCTCCACCACCGGAAACCAAGTCCACAGTGAGGTGGACATCTTTATAGTAGCTGACTGGGAAAATACAGTGGATGGTAGAAGTACTCACGCCCAGCTCTGCGCTGTTCAAAACCTCGCCGTCAATGGTGTACAGCTTAACCGGAAGATCTCCCTCCCAAGTGTGGTCTAAGTTCATCTCTGTCAGCTCCACCTCAGCGTGATCCACGACCCGAACCAGCGAATCCTCTCCCTGAATGGTGATTTCCCTGGGGTAGAGCCGAAAATCATCCTCGTTATGGAAATAGTTTTTCGCAATGGAACCAGAGAATTTATCCTCCACACGGATGGTTTTCATGCTGTGTTTGACCACAACGGCCTCAATACTGCTGACACTTCTTGTAACCTTGACGTTGCTCATGTTGACGCTGGAGGGATAAGTGATGGTATATTCCAGCTTTTGACGGCCAGCCTCTTGCACCTGCGCATCCAAATTGACCTCTATGGAAATGTTATTCCGGTTCAGCTGAGAAACCACTGCTCGATTGCCTGTGAGTGTTAAAGAAACGGTGGCGGGCATCTGCTCGGAGAGCATCAGTCCTTTTTCGTTCAGCGCCTCCTCCCCTCGGAAGGACACTTCTAATCCGTGGATGGTCACTTTTGTGTCGGGTTTAACGGTGACATCCACATAAAACCACAGAAGAGAAGCGATGAACACCGCAAGAATCAAACGAGGAATGCTAACCTTTTTCATTCTATTCAGCATGGTCATCCCCTCCTTTCTTCTTGGAAAGGCCGACCGCAAGGCTCTCCGCCATCCAATCGAACCATTCCCCCCACTTGGTTTTGCCTTCCGTTTCTTGCTCTCTGGGAAGCAGCTCTTTTTTCAGCAGGCGGCGGAGGGTTTCGGGGGCAAGGTGTCGGCGGAGCTGACCGCCCACCGCCACGGAGATAGATCCGGTTTCCTCCGAACAAATGACGACGACAGCATCAGAATGTTCTGTCATACCAATGCCAGCTCGATGACGGGTTCCCAGATCCCGGCTGATGTTGGTATTGCTGGAAAGCGGCAGCACGCATCCGGCTCCCACAATGCGTCCAGCACGGACAATGACAGCGCCGTCATGGAGCGGGGCTTTTGGCCAGAAAATATTTTTGAGCAGTTCAGCGGAAACCGCACAGTCCAACGCCGTTCCGGTCTTGATGCAGTCATCCAAAATGCTGCTCCGCTGGAAAACCGTCAAGGCGCCGATTTTGTCCCTGGACATACTGGCGTAGGCTTCCACCAGCTGATGGATGGCCTGTTCCACCTCGTTGGCGGGCTCATGCCCGTGAGAGGAGAAAAAAGGAATGCCATTTTCGCCCATAGATTCCAAAAAATGGCGAATTTCCGGCTGAAAAACCACAACAACCGCCAAAAATCCCACTTCAATGATTTTCCCCAACAGGTAACTGACAACATGAAGATGCAGCACACTGGAGCCCCAGAGCATAATAAAGATAAAACCAATGCCTTTGAGAACTTGTCCAGCGTTGGTATTTCTGGCCCACATCAGGATTCGATAGAGAAAATAAGACAGAATAGCAATATCAATCACATCTGTGACTTGAATGGTCTTCATATAGCCAAGGCACACCTGTGCCAAATTGATTAAAACTTCCAAGATAATTCACCTATTTCATAACGAAGAAAAGCGGGAATCCCGCACACAGAATAGACTCATTCACGATTAGTATAGACCAATCCCACAAAATTGGCAAGTGCTTTTTCAAAAGGAGAATCTCCCAGAAGCCAAAAGTCCTCTGAGAGATTTGATTCAGATGGTGCGAATGGCTTTAACCAACGATTCCACATGTTTTTCGTGATTGAAGGCGGAAAAACTGACCCGAATGGTGCCTGTTTCGATGGTTCCTGCACTCTCATGAGCCAGCGGCGCACAGTGATAGCCTGAGCGGACGCAGATTCCCTTCTCGCCGAGCTTTTGTCCCACTTCTTCCGGGTCTTGACTTTTGCTGCGAAACGAAAGCACACCCGTTTGCAGCTGCGGATCAGGGCTTTCGTACACTTCAAGATTTGGGTTTTGCGCCAATTGAAGGGCAAGCATTTTCCGTAGCTTTTTCTCATGGTTTCCGATGGTTTGCGGTGTTTTATCCATGACAAAGCGCATTCCGGCGGTCAATCCAGCAGCCCCGGGAACATTATGGGTTCCGGCCTCCAGTCGGTCTGGGAGGAAGTCCGGCATTTGCTGCTCCAAAGAGCTGCTTCCCGTGCCACCGGTCATAAAGGGGATTGCGGGCGCTTTTTCATGGCAGAGGAGCAGACCAGTTCCCTGTGGGCCATAAAGCCCCTTATGGCCGGGCATTGCCAGAAAAGCGGCGTTCAGTTGGACGAAATCCAAGGGCAGAACCCCCGCCGACTGGGAAGCATCCACAATCAGGGGAACGTGATAGGCTCTGCAAAGCTCTGAAATATCCTGCACAGGCAAAATATACCCAAAAACGTTAGAAACATGGCAGCAAACCGCAAAATCAGCCCCTGGAAGCAGCTTTTCAAAGTTTTTCAGCAGCTGCTCTGGATGAAAGAGCGTTCCGTGCGCCACATCAACGGTTAGGCCGGGCACAGAGGCCAGGGTTCGGGTGACGGCGTTGTGCTCGAATCCAGAAATCACCGCTCTCCCTCCGGTTCTTGCCAGGGAACGAATGGCGATATTCAAAGAGTGCGTGGCGCTAGAGGTCAACACAACTTGCTCTGGATTGGGAAGATGAAACAGCTCTGCGGCAGTTTCACGACAGTGAAAAACCAAATCTGCTCCCCGGGCAGATGCCGGATAACTGCCTCGTCCGGGACTGGCCGCCGTCAGAATGGCGTTTTTGACCGCTTCCGCAACCGCTCTTGGCTTTTGCAGGGTAGTAGCGCCGCTATCAAGAAAAATCACAAGGATACCTCCCGGTAACTGCCATCTCCTTCCGTGATGAACAGTCTGGTAGGGGCAAGCCCGGCACGCTGGAGCGCCGTCAGTGCAGCGGTCAGGCTGCGTTCTGAGATTTTCACGCAGTGGCTACACCCACGGTTGGTGATTTGTCTCGGTGCTCGCTGCAAATGAGCGGGAATGCCGGAGCGTTCCAGGGCAAGCGCCGTTCGCTGGGCGTGGGTCAAGCTCTTGCATAGGATGAGGTAATAGACCAAAATATCATCTCCTTCCATGCCAGACTATGCCGAAAAAGAGCGAAAGGTGATTTACCCAAAAGGAAAAGAGCCTGAAAAACGAATTTGTCTTTCAAGCTCTCTCTGTTCTGCTAGGATGATAAACCACTGCGGTTTTCAGCGGACTTTCTCAATCAGGGCAACGGCCTGAGCCGCCATACCGGAGGAGTCACCGGTGAAGCCCAGTTTTTCTTCTGTGGTTGCCTTCACATTGACAAAATCAGGGTCAATGCCCATATGAGCGGCAATGTTCACCTTCATTTGAGGAATATAAGGTGCCAGCTTGGGACGCTGAGCCACCACGGTGCAATCTACGTTCACCGGCTCATAACCGGCAGCACGGATGACTTCCATGGTGCGATCCAGCAAAATCATGCTGTCGATGTCCTTAAAAGCGGGATCATCATCGGGAAACGCCTTGCCGATGTCCCCTTTTCCCGCAGCGCCCATCAGCGCATCAATCACGGCGTGAACCAAAACGTCTGCGTCAGAATGACCCAATAAGCCCATCGTCCAAGGCACATCCACTCCGCCCAAAATCAATTTGCGGCCTTCTACGAGACGATGCACATCATAACCCTGTCCAATTCTCAATGCTGTTGCTGGCATAGAATCACCTCTCCCATCGCCATATCAATTGGCGTTGTAATTTTCATATTTTCTCTGCTGCCGGTGGTCAGCGTAACCGGAAGTCCCAACGCTTCCACGGCGGAGCAGTCATCGGTCAAAGGAATGCCCAGTTTACGAGCTTTATCCAAAGCGTCCACAATAAGGGCTTTATCAAAGACCTGTGGAGTTTGAACGGCGTACAATGTGCTGCGATCTGGGGTGCTTTCGATGATTCCGTTGTGCGCTACCTTAATGGTGTCGATGACGGGAATTGCAGGAGCGGCAGCGTGGGTTTTCGCTGCGGTGGTCACCACCTCATTCAGCAGTGCTTGACTGACAAAGGGACGTGCTCCATCGTGAATTGCGACCAACTCAGCTTGCTCTGAGACGGCCTTTAATCCCAGGCTGACGGATTCCGCCCGGTCACTGCCGCCACAAACCACGTTTTTGACCTTCTCCAAGCCGTACTCACGAGCCAATTTACCGATAGGCAGAATCAAATCCTCCCGTGTAACCACGACAATTTCATCCACGAGCGGGCATTCCTGCAACGCTTTCAGGGTACGAATCAGAATCGGCATACCGCCCATCTGAGCAAGAATCTTGTCAATGCCTTTCATGCGGCTTGCGCTGCCTGCCGCTGGAACAACAGCCGAGCAATAAGGATGGACAAGCGCTGCTTTCTGTCCTTCGGTCAAAATTTCAGCCATAGCTACCTCCTAAAAAACATCAGGCATTCGCTCACGGAAGGATCTGTATTCTTCAACGGAGTGATGCCTGACGCACATCACACAATCAGGAATAAACCGCCTCGTTGACCCGCTTTTCCACATCTTCGAAAACAGCTTTGGTAGAAAGCGCCAGCTCGGAGATAAGAATCTGCTTGGCAGAGTGAAGCATTTTACGCTCGCCGGTGGAGAGGGTACGAATCTGATCCCGCAGGAGCAGACCCTTCATGACCTCCGCTACCTGCATCATATCGCCGCTTTTCAGCTTTTCCATATTGTCACGGTAACGGCGGCTCCAGTTGACATCCATTTCAATTCTGATACCGGGAATGGCAGTCATGACCTTTTCGGCCTCCTCTGCCTTCACAATCGGACGAACGCCAATTTTCTCGCTGGTGTGAACAGGAACCATTACCTGCATCTCGCCCACCGGGAATTTGAGGCTGTAATACTGACGGACTTCCCCGTCAACAACACGTTCGATGATGTTATCTACTACTCCGGCACCGTGCATCGGGTGCACGATCTGATCGCCAATCTGAAACATGAGTCCACCTCCGTGGTAAAATTCAATGATAATTTGATAACCCTATGAGAAACAGTTTACCACGTCAACAGACAAAAAACAATTGACAATCATACCACGTTTTTTAGGGAAAAGCAAGGCTTTTTTCGAAAACTTTCACGAAAGCAGCCAATGCTTTTCAAAAGTTTCCACACAAGGTGTATCATTTTTCCCAACACGCTTTCCATTTTCGCTTAGAAAATTGTGCACTCTGGAACCGGGAGAAAAAGAGAAAACCCCCTCTCTGCCGGAGCAGAAAGGGGGCGGATGACTCAATCAGCTAACGTTGGTGAGGGGAAAGAGATTACTCCTCGTCCTCAGCCTGGTTGCGCATAGCAGCACGACGAGACAGGGAAACCTTCTGGGTCTCGTTGTTGATCTCGGTGATCTTAACATCAACGATCTGGCCTTCAGACAGCTCATCCTCGGGCTTTTCAACACGATGATCGGCAATCTGAGAGATGTGGATCAGGCCGTCCACGCCGGGAACGATCTCAGCAAAAGCGCCGAAGCTCATCAGCTTGACAACCTTGACGGAAGCGGTGTCGCCCACGCTGTACTGGTTGACGAAGCTCTCCCAGGGAGAAACGGTGCGATCCTTCATGCCCAGAGAGATCTTCTTGCGGTCGGGATCGTACTTGATGACATAGACATCGACGGGATCACCAACGGAGACGACCTCGGAGGGATGCTTGATACGGCTCCAGGACAGCTCGGAGATGTGAACCATGCCGTCCACGCCGCCGATATCGACGAATGCGCCGTAAGAGGTCAGGCTCTTGACGGTGCCGGAATACTTCTTATCGACCTCGATGTTGTCCCAGATAGCAGCGGACTTAGCGGCACGCTCTGCGGCGCTGACGGCACGGATGGAGCCGACAACACGACGACGAGAACGATTAACCTCAGTAATCTGGAGCTTGACAGTAGAGCCGACCAGACCGGTCATAGGCTCATTGCGGCGCAGGCCGGTCTGAGAAGCGGGAACGAACACACGGATGCCCTTGATGTTGGCAACGACACCGCCCTTGTTCTCCTCACGGATCAGACCCTCAACGGCCTCACCGGACTCCTTAGCAGCCTCGATGAACTCCCAGTTCTTAACGGAGTCCAGGCGCTTCTTGGAGAGGGTAACGATACCGTCCTGATCGTTGACACGCATGACATAGGTCTCGATCTCGTCGCCGACCTTAACAGCGTCCTCAACACGGACAGTGGGATCATCAGAAAATTCGCTCACAGGAATGTAACCGGTGTGCTTGGTGCCGACCTCGACCTGGATCTCGGTGGGGGTGATGTTGACAACGATGCCAGTAACCTTATCACCTGTATTTAAAGTTTTGATCGACTTCTCCAGCATCTCTGCAAAGGACTCTTCGATCTCAATTCTTTCTTCGCTCATAGTTTTGTGTACCTCCTTTATTATCCACCCCGGAGTGGAAGCTCCAGCGGTGATTCCAACAGACGCTGCGCACTTGACCAAATGGATTGGCAGCTCTGAGGTCTGTTCGATCCAATAAACATGACTGCAATGCTGCTCACATAGCTCTGCCAAATGGCGGGTATTGGAGCTTTTTCGATCTCCGATGACCACCATTGCATCGCTCAGTTGTGCCAGAGACTCGGCCTCTGACTGTCGATTATACGTAGCGTTGCATATTGTATCATAGATTTGAAGATTTGTACAGAGGTTTTTTGCGATTTCTACAGATTTTTTAAAAGATTCTTTGTTGGCCGTGGTCTGAGAGACCAAAGTCAACGGGGAAGCCTTTCTGTTTGAATCGCTTTCCAACCAGTCTTGCAGCTCCTGCGCCGTTTCCACAATGACAGCGCCCTCACACCAGCCAGCGGTTGCGACCACTTCCGGGTGATTTTTCTTGCCGAAAATGACCAAAGTACGGCCATTTTTCTGAGCTTCCTCCGCCAAACGATGGATTTTTTCCACCTTGGGACAGGTTGCGTCAATGATGGTACGACCCTTGAGCGCTTCATAAACCGCTCTGCTTTCACCGTGGGAGCGGATCAGCACGGCGCAGTGTTCGGGAACCTCTTCTACTGTTTTCACGCAGTCCATTCCCAACTGGCGGAAGTGCTCAACAACATGGTCATTATGAACAATGGGGCCGAGCATCACGCAAGGCTTTCCCTCGGCGCAGGTATCCTCCGCCAACTTCACCGCTCGCATGACGCCGCCACAGAAACCGGCGGTTTTTGCTAATGTGATTTTCACTTGGTTTCAGCCTCCAGCGCATAAATACGGCGCATCAGGTCTTCGGCGGCAGTATCCAGCTCTTCTTTGGTGGCACGCTTGCCAGCGGGCTTCAAGTAGTAAGGCTCACCAAACACAGCCACGCTGCGGCGGAAGAGGCGCTTTTTGCGGGTCATAAACATGGGAACGATGGGAGCGCCGGTTTTATAGGCGAACATGACAGCGCCGGTCTTGCCGGTTCCCTGCTCATCCTCCGCCACACGAGTTCCCTCGGGAAAAATCAGCAGCTTGCAATTGTCTTTCAATGCCCGGAGCGCATTCTTGATGGCGCCGATGTCGTTGTTTCCACGGTCTACGCCGAACGTTCCAATCCGATTAAAAATCCATCCCAGAACAGGCAGGCTCATCAGGGATTTCTTTGCCATAATCTTGGGATACGCTTTTCTTCCCATCGCAATGGCGGCCATGGGAGGATCCGCCAAGGAGGTATGGTTGGGACAGATGATACAGGCACCTTCCGGCAGGCGGTCACGATGCAGCACCTTTACCGGATACAATACAAACCAAATCAGCCAAACCATGGTAAAAAACACATCATAACTGCGGTTTTCTTCCTCTCTGGTGCGGACTTTTTTTGCTTTTTTCTCTTCGTTCGCCATTACATGCGCTCCTTAATGGTGTTCAGGAGGAGCTGATAGCTGCCCTCCAGGTCGTACTCGGTGGTATCCACTAGGATAGCGTCATCAGCCTGCTTGAGAGGCGCTACGTCACGGTGCATATCGTTCCAGTCACGCTGGATGACATCCTTCAACACAGCTTCGTAGGTATCCGGCTCACCCTTGGCGTGAAGCTCCTTCCAGCGGCGATCCGCACGAGCTTCGGGGGCGGCGGTCAGATAAATCTTAATCTGAGCCTCCGGCAAAACCACTGTACCAATGTCACGGCCATCCATGAGGATACTGCGGCTGCGGCCAATGCTGCGCTGCTGCTCCAGCAGGAATGCTCGAACCTCTGGAATAGCGGAAACTTGAGAGGTATACATGGAGATTTCAGAAGTGCGAATCAAGCCGGAGACATTTTCCCCGTTCAGCAGCATCTGCTGGGTTCCGTCCTCTCCATAGGCCATATCCAGACGAATCTCGGGGAGGAGAGAAACAATGGTGGCACGGTCTTCCTTGTCCACACCCTTGCGGCAGGCATAGAGGGCGATGGTGCGGTACATAGCGCCGGTGTCCACATAGAGGAAGCCAAGCTCTGCGGCCAGACGCTTTGCCATGGTGCTTTTACCGGCTCCGCTGGGGCCGTCAATGGCGATATTGATGATCTTTTCCATAAAAACCATTCCTTTTCAGAAAAAATGAAAACCTATCTATCAACCCAAATACGCTTTGGGTTAAGAGGCTGTTTAGTAACCCGCAGTGCGTCGATAACGCAGTAGATTTTTCGTCAGATTGCTGTGAAATTTTGCAGGAATTCTGACGGCTTTCAAAAAATTTCGCAGTAATATGGCGGAAAATAAACAAGTTAGCGGCGTGCGGCTGGGTTGCTAAACAGCCTCTAAGAGCCTATCTCTCTGCCGCCGCAATTCCCGCCGCAAAACCGGTACACCAAGCCGCCTGGAGATTGAATCCACCGGTGTAGCCGTCTATATCCAGCACCTCTCCGGCAAAATACAGACCGGGGAGTTTTTTGCTTTCCATGGTGGTGGGATTGACCTCACTGAGTTTCACGCCGCCGCTGGTGATGATGGCCTCCTCCACGGGTCGAGTACCATTGATGACCAGGCGGAAGCCTTTCAGCTCTTCCAGCAGCCGTCTGCGCTGGGCTTTGGTGACATCGTGAACCTTGGTATCCGGTGCGATGCCGGCACGCTGAATCATAACAGGAATCATCAGGCGAGGCAGCAGGCCACCCAAAACATTTGGAATATCCCGGTTGGGATTTTCGCCAAAATCTCGGAGGATGCGTTCGTCCAGCCGTTTTTCCTCCAGCGCAGGTTTCAAATCTATTATAGCAGAATAACGCTCGGTGTCAAAGTTTTTCAGATGGGCACTGGCGGACAAAATCAAGGGGCCAGACATGCCAAAATGCGTGAAGAGCAGCTCTCCGAACTCCTCAAAAACCACCTTTTTCTTCTGATTTTTAATCTTCAAGCGGATATTGCGGAGCGACAGACCCATCATGTTTTTGCAGTCGTCTCCCTCACAGGTGAGGGGAACCAAGGACGCTTTGGGCTTGACCACGGTATGACCTGCTTTTTCCGCCCAGCGGTAGCCATCGCCGGTGGAGCCGGTCGCCGGATAGGAAACACCACCGGTTGCAATGATAACTGCATCCGCCGGGAGGACTCTGCCATTTGTGAGGCGGACACCGGTCACTTTTTCCCCATCAGAGACCAAATCAGACGCTTTCTGGTTCAGGAGATAGACCTTTTGGCGGCGCACCTCCCGCAGCAGAGCGTCAATGATATCAGCGGAGCGGTCGGAAACAGGAAACACACGGTTTCCCCGCTCCGTTTTCAACTCCACGCCGAGTCCCTCAAAAAATTCCATTGTTTTAGCAGGTGGAAAGCGATACATCGAGCTAGAGAGAAATTTTGCGCCTCTGGGGTAATTTTTCAAACATTCAGGAGCGGTGCTGTCATTGGTAACGTTGCAGCGACCCTTGCCGGTGATGTACAGCTTCCGTCCCACTTTTTCGTTGCGTTCCAGCAGCGTGACAGAAGCTCCCGCCGCCGCTGCTTGGATGGCGGCCATCATACCGGCCGCACCACCGCCAATGACAATGATTTCTTTCATATTATTTCCTCCTGTTCGGGCATCCGGTTGGAACCGCTCGCCGTTTGTTCGGCAAAAGAAAGCTTCTGCAACGACAACAAAACACGCCGAAGCAGGCCAAAAACGGCATGACTCCGGCGTAGTAGTTGTGATTCACGTCTCAAATCGAGCCGTGCTGCTTCTTTGCGTCTGGCTTTTCGTATACGTCATATTCGGTCCACATCTGTTCCAAATCGCCCAGGGTCTTTTCCACCTGGCTGGAACGGATACGGCTGACAGCGACAATCAAAGCGTTGACCAGGCTCAGAGGTGCCACCAGAGAATCCACAAAGGATGCCATATCACTTTTCGCCAGCAGCGCCACGTCCGCATAGGCATTCAGGGGGGATGCCTTGCTGTCGGTGATGGCAATGACGGTTGCGCCCCTGTCTTTGGCGTACTTCATAGCCTTGACGGTACGCTTGGAATAACGGGGGAAAGAGAGACCAATAAACACGTCGCCAGGGCCGATGTGCAGAATCTGCTCAAAGACCTCACTCATAGCACTGGTATCAATGCTGACCACTTGGTCAAACATATAACGGAAGTAGAAGGCCAAGAAATCAGCCAATGCGCCAGCGCTGCGGATGCCGAGGACATAGATCCGCTCGGCCTTGGCAATTTTCTCCACAGCGGCATTAAAGCTATATCGGTCGGTGTCCTCCAGCGTCATGCGAATCTTTTCAATATCGGACTGCATGACCATGGACATGATATCCTGATCTCCGATGCGGTCACGGGAAACCTCAATCCGCTGAATAGAGGTCAGCTTGTTTCGAATCATTTCCTGCAAAGCCTTCTGCATACTGGGATAGCCATCGAACCCCAATTCAGCCGCAAAACGCACCACAGTGGATTCACTGACGTTGACGGTTCGCCCCAGCTTGCTGGCAGTCATAAAGGCCGCTTTGTCATAGGAAGTCAAGATAAAGTTCGCAATTTGCTTCTGTCCCTTCGAAAAGCGGGACATATCATTCTGAATAGTGTTCAGGATGTCGCTACTCATAATCATTTACTCCTCTTACGCTCCCTTGCGTGGAATATCAGCTGCCTTAGCCGATTCATATGATACCCTTTTGACGCAAGAATTGCAAGTGATTTTTGCAAGTTTTTTTCTTTTTCCTGCAAATTTTTTCTAAAGAGGAGCATGGCAGAAGAAAAACAAAGGAATATGGCGGGTTTTCGAAGCAGAAACCCGTTCATTTCGAATCAGTGTTCTTCAAAGCTTTCAATTCTGCTTCTGTTAAGTATCTCCACTTTCCAGGCCGTAACTCTCCCAGGCGCAGCGTTCCCTCCCTTACTCGTTTGAGGCGGTGAACCGTCAGCCCGCAGGCGGCGCACATCTTGCGAACCTGACGATTTTTGCCTTGGTGGATGGTAACAGAGAGCAGGGTTGAGCCTTGGGCTTGGGAGGGCAGCACCCTCACTTTGGCAGCCAGATAGGAGACACCATCCACAGTCATATCCCGGCGCAAGAGCGGCAGTGCCCGCTCCACGTCGCCTGTTACCCGGACTTGATATTCTTTTTCCACCTGATGACTGGGATGGGTCAGTTTTTGGGTCAAATCGCCGTCGTTGGTCAGCAGCAGCAGCCCTTCCGAGTTCAAATCCAACCTTCCAACGGGATAGACCCGAGTCCCGCAGTCCCGCACCAGTTGGGCGACATTCTTCCGCCCTTGCTCGTCAGAAAGGGTCGTGACATAACCGGTTGGTTTGTTGAGCAGGAGGTAAACCAGCTTCTCCGAGGCAGGCAAAGGGATGCCATCCACAGCGATGACATCCTTTTCCGGGTCGGCCTGCTGACCCAAAAGGGCAGGAACTCCGTTGACCGTGACTCTTCCCTCTTGAATGGCTTGTTCCGCACCACGCCGGGACAGGACGCCCCGGGCAGAGATGATTTTTTGCAGTCGTTCCAAAATCAATTGCTCCTTACCAGCAAGGATATTTCCCCTATTGTTTCGCCGTCCAAGGTGAATGTGACTGTTCCAGCGGTTTCTCCTGGCAGCAGAGGCACGTTATTTTGTGGGAGAGACAGATGCGCCTTGACCCGACGTGTTTCCCGCTCCTTCAAGGGATAGCGGAGCGTATCAGCGGCTTCCAGCTTCACAACCTCTCCGGTCTCTGCCACGGTGAGGGAGGAGAAGACTTTTCCTTTTTTGCACAGCGTGCGCGAGGGATAGGTTTGAAAGGCCCAGTCCGCCGCATGGATATGGTCGTTCCGGTCATCGTAGTCATTCAGGGTACAGGTAATGATCCGCTGGCCGGATTCTGGGTCTTGAAAGCAAGTGACAAGGGTTTTTCCCGCTTTTTCTGTGAATCCGGTTTTGATGCCAATGCACCGCCGATCTCCTTCCAGAAGAGCGTTGTTGTGATTTTCAATCTGCCAGCCGTATTTGACCTTGATAAAGGTGGTTTTTACAATCTCACAGAACAGCTCGTTTTGCATGGCATAGCGCCCCAGCAAGCACATATCATAAGCGCTGGAATGGTTGCCCTCGTCCACCAGGCCATTGGGGTTGCCATATTTGGTGTTTTCCATGCCCAACTCGGCGGCTTTGGCGTTCATCATTTTGACAAAGCTCTTGCCATCCCCGGCGATGGTTTCCGCCAGAAGCATGGCCGCATCGTTGCCGCTGCGGAGCATACAGGCATAGATACAATCCTTATAAAGCACTTTGTCTCCAACCTCCATATAGAGGGAGCTGCCTTTTTCGGCGTTGGCAGTCTCGGAGCAGACCAGGGTCTTTTTCATGCGGCTCTCGTCCTCCTGGCCATACTCGCAAGCGAGAATGCCGGTCATAATCTTGGTGATGCTGGCAATGGGGCGCTCTTCGTGGGAATTGTACTCATAGAGCACCCGGCCAGTATCCGCATCCATGACGCAGGCAGAAGATGCCCCGGTGGAAAAAGCATCCGAACGGGGCATCATAGTGATAAAAAGAGCAAAAGTTACGACGAGAGCGGTTATTTTTCGAATAATTTTCATGAGAAACCTTTCAGAAAGGTATGTCAGGAGGCTTTATTCGGCGGTCTCTTCCACGACTTCCTCAACAACGGCATCCGCCAGAGGATCCGGCTCCACGATAGGCTCGCCGGCCTTCTTCTTGTTGACGATATCCGTGACCTTATTGACGATTTCGGGCATCAGATCAATGATCTTTTCAACTGCACCAGCGCCGGGAGCGTTGACGGGCAGCAAACGAACACTGTCCTCTCTTACCACCAGGAAAGCAACGGGGTCAATGTTGCAGCCTGCCGCTGCGCCGCCGCCGAAGGGATTGCGCTTCTCAGCGGGATGGTTTTTGGGAGAAAGCTCGGAACCACCAGAACCAAAGCCAAAACTGAGTTTAGAAATGGGAATGATGGTCACATCACCAGCGATGATAGGAGTGCCAACGATGGTGTTGACATCCACCATCTGGCGAACCTTTTCCATAGTGACAGAAATCACGTCATTGATAGGATGATTGTTTTCCATAATAAAATACCTCCGGGTAAATTAAAATACAAAAGAAATAAAAGAAAGAAATGAAAGAATGA
>JAKSQD010000069.1 GCA_024404315.1 Oscillospiraceae bacterium | reverse complement strand
ATTCAATCAGCAGCTCTTGTGTGACAGGAGTATCGTTTACCATCTGGAAGAAGGCAGATACATCATGGATGTACTTTGAGATGGTGGAAAGAGATTTTTCGGCTCGGACAAGATGCAAACGGAATGAATTGATGTGGTCTTGGGTGATGGAATTTGTCACGCTGATTTTCCTCCTCGTATACGACGAAAAGGGAACCTATCCTGCAAGATAAGTTCCCTTATAATTATTTATCTGTGTTTTGTGGTGGATTCTTTAATCCAAATTCTCACCGTTGGTGGCAATAACCTTTTAAAGGACTTCTTTTGGAAGCGTTTTAGAGAACTCTATCCGGTTTCATCCACATCTGTCTTAATCATCGCATTGAACAGTAAGATTCCGAAAGAATCCGTCAGTCCCAATAATCATACGAAAAAAGTCTATTCTGAGTATCGTTCCATCACCAGCAAGCACCAGCAAAGGCAGTTTGGCAACCAGAATCTGTCTGCTTTAGAGTTACATAGTCAAGCCTGTGCGAATCTCAACGAATACAAGCGGTCACACGGCTATGCTGACAAACCGTTACCAAGCTCACATCAGTTAATGGATAAAAAAACTACTATTTTGAACCACCAAAACACTTTGAAAACAGAAATTGAATCCTTACGGGAAAGCGTAAATCTGTTACAGAACGCTCAGAGCGATGTCATGACCGCCTGTTCCGACCTTGGTTTGACTAACCACAGGGAATACGAAACTATCTTCGGAAAGAAGATGTCCATTCGCAAACAAATTCAAAGAAAAAAATATACGGAACAACATTCTCAAAATGGGCATAATCTCCACTCATTATGGAAGAAATATCTTGAATTAGACTGAGTTTGTCCAGCCAAGAAACAAAAAAGGCACAGTCTGAAACTGCTCTCAAACTGTACCTTGGCTTATTGGGATATGGACTTTTTATGGTAAAAGTTACTTCATGGTGACATTAACCTTCTTGTAAGCTCCGTTATTGGTCGTACTGCCTGTGGTCATAATCCGCTGCACCTGCTCTGCCTTTATATTGGCGGTCTGGTCGTGGAATACAATCCCACCGTGTTCCATGACATAAAGCTCGTCAGAAATACCTAACACAAAATCAAGATACTGCTCCACAATCAGCACGGTAATACCCAGCTCACGGTTGATGGTGCGGATAGCATCGCCGATATTCTCGATAATGGAAGGCTGGATGCCCTCTGTCGGCTCGTCCAGAATCAGAATCTTGGGCTTGGTCACAAGGGCACGGGCAATAGCTAACTGCTGCTGCTGTCCGCCGGAGAGGTCGCCGCCCTTCCGCTTGGCGAATTTGGGCAGAATGGGGAACAAATCATACAAATACTCTGGGACGCTTCCCTTATCGCCTCTTGCCCTCAGACCGATTTCCAGATTCTCCTGTACCGTCAGCCGTGAGAAAATCTCCCGCCCCTGTGGGACATAGCCAATTCCCTTTCGGGAGCGGTCATAGGTGTTGAGTTGGCTGATGTCCTCGCCGTCCAGAATGACCCGTCCTGTCGGATTCTTCACCAATCCCATAACACTTTTCAGCGTGGTGCTTTTTCCCACGCCGTTTCGCCCAATCAGGCACACAATCCGCTTATCGGAGACTTCCAGAGAGAGGTCGGTAATGACTCGACTCTCACCATAGCAGGCATCCAAATGCTCAATGTTCAGCATTGTGCTCTCCTCCTCTCCCCAGATAAACCGCCTGAACGGTGGAATCCTCTAACACCTCGTCCACTGTGCCCTCCATCAGCACCTTGCCCTCGTGGAGGACTGTCACCACATCGGCACACTGCTTGACAAAGTCCATATCGTGTTCAATGACGATGACGGAGTACTGCTTTTTAATCTCCTTGAGGATTCGTCCCGTTTTAAAAGTCTCCGGCTTGCCCATACCTGCCGCAGGCTCGTCCAGCATTATCAAATCCGGCTTCTGCACCAGCTGCATGGCGATTTCCAGCCACTGCTTCTGACCATGTGCCAGAGAGCCGGCTTTTTTATCCTTAAATGCCTCCAAATCCACCATTCTCAGGGTTTCATCAATGTTTTTTTCCTCTTCTTCAGTCATTTTATAAAACAGACAGCCCATAATGCTCTTGTGTCCCTTGAGGGCGAGCATCATATTCTCTGCTACGGTCAGGTTGACGAACACAGAGGGGGTCTGGAACTTTCGACCGACACCGGACTGGGCGATTTGATACTCCTTCATGCCTGTCAAACGCATGGGACTTCTGTCCTTGGGATAAAAGGTGACGTTTCCTCTGGTGGGCTTGGTTTTGCCGCAGACGATGTCCATCAGGGTGGACTTTCCTGCACCGTTAGGGCCGATAAAAAAATGGATCGTATTGCGGCGAACCTTCGCCTTGACATCGGTGAGAGCCTGAAAGCCGTCAAACACCACCGAAACATTCTGGATATTGAGAATATACTCCGATTTTACATCAGGCATGGTTGACACCCTCCTTTTTTGCCTTGACTCTCACAGGCTTTCTGTCCGTATTTTTCAGCTTACGGAATGTGGCAGGAAGCTGCTCCGTCACTAGACCGATGATACCGCCCTTAAAGAATAGAATCATCACGCAGAAGATACCGCCAATGAGATACTGCCACAGGTCAACCATCGCCCCAGAGCTGAGGTTATATTCGCAGAGGTTAATCAAAATCGCTCCCACCACTGCCCCCAGAATCGTACCCCGTCCGCCCACAGCGACCCAAATCACCATAGTAATGGAGTAGGAAATGGTCATCTGAGAAGGAGTGATGGAGCCGTTGAAGTTAATGTACAAAGCCCCAGCCAGTGCCGCCAGCACCGCAGAAAAGCTGTAAATCGCCGTTTTAAAGCTACTGACACAATAGCCGGAGAAGTAGGTGCGGTTTTCACCGTCACGGATGGCAATCAGCAGCTTGCCGAATTTACAGTTGGTCAGCCAGACAGAGAGGGCATATACCCCAGCCAGAACAACGAGGGCAAGGTAAAACACGCCGCAGAAGTGTCCAAAGTTAGCACTGCCTCGAATGCTTCCGAAAAGGGACTGAATCTCCGTAATGCCCACGTTGCCGTTGGTGTAGGGGGACAGTGCGATAAAGAGAGAATATCCAGTCCAAGTGAGAGCCTGTGAAATAATGGAGAAGTACACGCCCTTGACACGGTTTTTAAAAATCAAATAGCCCAAAATACCCGACAAAACCGCCGGAACAGCCAGCATCAGTATCACCGTCAGGAAAAAGCTGTTGAAGGGCTTCCAAATCAGGGGAAGTTCGGTCAGACCGCCGGTTTTCATAAAGTCGGTGATTACTCCACCGGTTGCCTGTAATTTGAGGTACATACCCATGCAGTACGCTCCCAAGCAAAAGTATAAGCCGTGACCCAGCGACAGGATGCCGGTATAGCCCCAAATCAGATCAAGACCAATGGCTGCGATGGAAAAGCAGATGCACTTGCCGAGAAACAGCACAAAGGAGGAGCTTTGAATCACCCCCATCTGCAAAAGAAGGGGAGACAGCCCCAACGCCAGCAAAATCAGCACAAAACACAGATTTTTCTTGTTGCTTATCAATGGTTTCATAAAATATCTCCCTTCTGTTATTCGTCCAGCTGACGGCTTTTCAGTGCGAACAAGCCCTGCGGCTTCTTTTGCAGGAACAGGATGATAATCAGCAACACTACGGCATTGGCAATCATAGAGCTGGTGTAATGCTGGACAAAAATCGTACTGCCGCCCACGATGCCAGATCCAACGACAGAGCCAATCAGGTTGCCCACACCGCCCAAAACCACGGTGATAAAGCACTGGACGATATAATTCTGACCGATGGTGGAGTCAATCGACCCCAGCAGTGCCAGTGAACAGCCAGCCACGCCAGCCAGAGCCGAACCCAATCCAAAAGTCATGCAGTCGATTTTTCGGGAGTTGATACCCATACACTGTGCCATAGGGCGGTTCTGCATGACGGCATTCATCTGCTTGCCGAAGTTGGAGCGGTACATCATCAGCCACACCAAAACCAAACAGACCAGCACCAGCAGGATGATAAACAGGCGGTTATAAGAGAAAGTACACGCTCCCACCGTCAGACCACCGCTGAGATAGTCGGGAGCGGTGACATTTACCCCCTGTGTACCGAAAATGCTTCTTGCCGCCTGCTGGAAAATCAAGCTGATGCCCCAAGTGGCTAGGAGGCTGTCAATCTCTCGTCCGTACAGTCGGGAAATCACCGCCTTTTCCAAGGCACAACCCAACAGGAAGGTGATTCCAAAGGACACCACCAACGCACAGGGATAATAAAGCCCCAGAACGCTGTGTGGGAGGTAGGTTTTAAACAGCTCCTGTATGACATAGGTCATATATGCCCCAATCATCAGAAATTCTCCGTGTGCCATGTTGATGACCCGCATCAGACCAAAGGTAATGGCTAAGCCCAACGAGGTCAGCAGAATGATGGAGCTTAGGCTCAGACCGTTAAAAATCAGGGTAATCCATTCTGACATTGCTCAAATCTCCTTTCGTTTAGTGTGAAGTGTAAGTTGTGGTAACTTTTTACTCTCATTTTTAGGGTAAACTTGATGTTTTTTCTAAGTAACCCCCAAAGAGCAAAGTGAAAAGCCGCTTCTGACCTCACTCTACACTCTAGAAACTCTCAAAACTCTTAGAGGCTGAGGGTACAAGAGGGGAAGGAAAACCCCCAGCCTTGGGAAACTGCCTATGATCAGGACAGAGGCTGTACCTCTGCAGCCCATCCATAGCTCGTCAGATAGGGATCAGGCTTCACTGCGTCAGGCGTTGCGTAAATCTCGTCAATCAGTCCGCCATCGTTGACCACACCGATACGAACCTTCTTATAACAGTGGTGGCTTTCGCCATCAATGGTGATCGTGCCCTCAGGAGCTTCGTAGGAAATCTCAGTGCTTTCCATTGCAGCAATGACATCCTCGGGCTCAAAGCTGCCAGCCACTTCACAGGCGGCTTTCCACAGGTAGACCGCATCGTAGGCGGCTTCAACGGGGTCAGAGGTCACTCGGTTTTCGCCGTATGCCTCTTTGTATGCGGTGACAAAGGCTTCGTTTGCAGCAGTATCAGTGGTTTCGTAGTAGTTCCAAGACACCATGTGACCTTTGAGGATATCTGCACCAATGGTGGTGACCTCTTCCTCGGCAATGGAGAAGCTCATGGTCATGTAATCCTCGGCGGTGTAGTTCTTTTCTGCTATCTGCTTGAAGAAGGACACATTGCCGGTGCCGTTGAGGGTGTTGACAATCACATCACAGCCAGAAGCCTCAATCTTAGCAATGATGGAGGAAAAATCGGTCTGGTTCATGTCGGCATACTCTTCACCGACCACCTCTGCACCAGCATCAGCCAACTGTGCGTTGATGATTTCGTTTGCCGTTCTGGGGAACACATAGTCAGAACCCATCAGGAAAAACTTGGTATAGCCCTGATTCACCAGATATTCAATGGCAGGAACAATCTGCTGGTTAGGAGCAGCTCCCGTATAGACGATGTTGGAGGAGGACTCCATGCCCTCATACTGGACGGGATACCAGAGCAGATTGCCGTATTCCTCGAAAATGGACTTAACTGCCTTACGGGAAGAGGAGGTCCAGCAACCAAAAACCGTCTTGACCTTGTTTTCGTCAATGAGTTTCTCTGCTTTGGTGGCGAAGGTGGAAGGCTCGGAAGCTCCGTCCTCCTCCACGTAGACAATCTGAGCACCGTTGACACCGCCGGCGGCATTGATTTCGTTGATGGCCAGCACCTCAGCGTCACGGACAGCTTCCTCACTGATTGCCATAGAGCCAGTCAGGGAGTGGAGCAGACCAACGGTGACGGTTTCACCGCCGCTGGATGTGGTTTCCTTTGCACCAGAGCCGCAGGAGATCAGGCTCAGGCACATAGCAAAGGCTAAAATTGCAGGAATGATACATTTGACTTTCATAATGGGTAATACCTCCGATGGGATAACGCTCTGCTGAAAACAAAAAAACGGAATCAACACAGGCTATGCGGACTCCGTTGTCTTGTTTCACGCTTGGGTAGATTGCTCATGTTCTCTGTTCTTTCACAGAAAGAACGGCAAGGAAGCCACGAAAAAGAGGGGGAGAACATGACTTCCTTGCCGGGTTGATAGAAAGAAAAGGAAGTCAATACACATCGTACTGACCTCCTTGTCTTTCGCTTGTTTACGGTGTTTATCTTAACACACTCATTTTTGCTTGTCAATAGTTTTTTTGCGATTCTGCATTTTTTACATATTCAACTTGCAAAACACCGATTTTTTCTCTATCAGTCAAAAACAGAGATAGTTTCGCCTGTCAAACCAAATTGTCGATATTTCTTCTTTCAAAACTTTTTACAAACAGTTTTCAGTGAGCGATTTCAGAGGAGCGATGCTCCAGCAGGTGTGCCGCTCCCAGCATACAGCACCATGTGCCCGTCACGATGGCAGCCATTGTCACGCCCACGGTGGACATCTCATGGAGCATTTTTGCCATGTCTGCGGCATTTCTGGCGGCGGTCAGGAATGGGAAAACGGGCATAATCTCACCGTGCCAGAGGTGTTCAAATGCCAGCAGAGAAGAGCCGCCCCACAGGAGGTTGGTTAGCCAGCGGAGCTTTCTGGAAAAACGGACGGAAGAACAGGAAAAATGCTCCACTTTGACCTCACTCCCCTTTGAACCGCCCCCTGTCAAGTAGACAGGTAAAATAACAAAAAGTTTTTCCATGATTCCCACCTTGTAATTAAGCAGGGCGGGAATTTTTATGCGGCATAGGCAGCGTGAAACTCCATCGGAGTCATACAGTTTAGCCTCTTCTGGTATCTTCTGGTGTTGTAGAAGGCAATGTAATCCTGAATAGCGGCAGTGAGTACATTCTTGTCTGTGAATTTCCGCAGATAATACATCTCAGATTTGAGGATTCCCCAGAACCCCTCCATTGGACCGTTATCAATGCACTTACCAACTCTGGACATACTCTGCCGCATCTTTGCCTGTTCCAGCTTGCTCTGGAATGCTTTACTCGTGTATTGAAACCCTCAGTCACTGTGAAACAGAGGGTGCGCATTGGGATTCAGAGCAACAGCTTCATCAAAATTATCAAAGACAAGTTTGTTATTGTTGCTGCTGCCAATCTTGTATGCAACGATTCTGCGGTCATATAAGTCAAGAATTGCACTGAGATACAGCTTTTTCACCTCAGTTCCGTTATAAAACTTGAATTCAGTCACGTCTGTCAGCCATTTTTCGTTAGGAGCATCGGCATAGAACTCACGATTCAGCACATTTTTTGCTTCGGTTTCCGGCACGGAAGGAATGTACGTCTTTCTCTTTCTACGACATACAGATTTCAGGTGCAGAATTTGCATAAGACGATAAATTCGCTTCTTATTGTAGTGAGTATTATGGTTTCGATTGATGGCAATTGTCATCTGTCGGTAGCCTAAAATCCCATTTTGTTCCTCATACAGTTCCTTCATCCAGACAATGATCTACTCATTCACTTCCTGTCTGGTGCTGGGAAGCCGTTTCTTCCACTTATAGTAGCTGGAACGATTGATATGTAGGGCTAAACACAACTTTCAGATAGAATAATGCTCTGTTTCATGCAGATATGTGATTGCCAGATACGATTCCTCCGGTCGTACTCCACTTACCAACCGCCCCCGCTCAACTCCTTCAGTTTTTTTATCAGAGCAATCTCCATCTCCTTGTCCTTCAGTTTTGCCGCCAGAAGTCGATTCTCCATCCGTAGACGCTCCACCTCATTCATATCGGCTTCCGCTTTTCGCTTTCCTCTACGATCTGTCAGACCCTCTACACCGTCCTTTTCGTACTTCCTCACCCATGAGTAAATCTGCTGATATGATACTCCATACTTTTCGATGGTTAAGCCATAGTCTTTGCCGTTCTCTATGCAAAAGGCGACAATTTCTGCTCGTTCTTCTCTACTTGTCTTTCTTCCCCTGGTCATATAGATTTCTCCTCTCGAAGCGCTTCGCTCCTTAAATCGTTTATGACCATTATAGCATGAAATCCAGTCCATGAGTTGTGTTTTGTTCAATATCTCGTATTTTTTACATATCGCTCTCAGGCTTCCTTTCCCTGAGAGATACTCTGACACTGCCTGTGCTTTTAGCTCTGCACTGTATTTCTTGTTCCTCTTGCTTTTTCTTGGCATAACAATAGCCCCCTTAGTGTAGTCTCGAAATTTTTGTTATTTCGAGTGTCTACTCTAAGGGGACTATATCACTTTGCGGAAGGGGTTTCTTTTAAGGCTTCATACAAATCAAATGCCTTGGACACAATGGTCACGGTAGCCGCTTCTGCGGCAGGAACGAGAAAACAAGCCATAATAATACTCTCCTTTATTCTTGACTGAATTTCTGCTCAACATAGTGAGCAATCAGATTGACACAGCCTTCGATACCCACACGCTCACTGTTCAGCGTCAGGTCATACGCCACGGGATCTGTCCATGACTTACCGCCGGTGTAATAGCGGTAATAATCCGCACGGTATTTGTCGGTGTGGTGAATCATCCGTCCGGCTTCCGCCTTGGTACAGCCGAAATCCTCCATCACACGCTTTTCACAGAATCGCCGTGGAGCTTCGATGTACACGCTGACCACATTGTCAAAGTCCAGCAGGACATCGTTTGCACACTTGCCGATGATGATGCAGGACTGGGTTTTTGCCAGCTCTCGGATAATGCCAGACTGGATGTTGAACAGGTTCACATCCGACACAAAGTCACGCTCCGTGGGTTCAATCACGGCATCACGGTTGGGCTTTCCCTTAATGGATCGAATCAGGGCAGAGCCGGTCAGCCGCTCGTCCGATTTAACGAACAGGCTTTTGTTTAAGCCGCTCTGCTCCGATGCCATCTCCAAAAGCTGGCTGTAATAACAGGGAATCCCCAGCTTTTGTGCCAATTTTAGGCTAATTTCCTTGCCGCCGCTACCAAAGCCACGGGCAACGGTAATGACATAGTTTTTCATTGTTTCACCTCATATGCAGTAAAATCCTTTGATTGGCGAACTAATTCGGCTATTACCCGAAATAACTGCTCTAATTCCTCACCGCTGTGGGCTAAGGCTCGCACGACAAGTCCTTTTCGGCACTGTGATGCACCAAACCGACCGCCAAAGGCAAGCCCACGAATGGCAGAGAGAATCTCCTGACCGGCGGATGGTGCATAGAGATAAAGTGTCCCCATGTGAGAATATCCGTCAAAAAATGCCATACTGCGTGGGTCGAGCCAGTCCACACCCAGAAGGGTATGGTCAGCAAAAACAGTCAGACCGTCCACCTTCACCGTCAAACGGCTCTGGTAGTGCTTCATGGCAAAGGCTTCTCCACGGTGGCTTCGTCCACAAGCCAGCATATCCCACCACAGCAGGTGGCTGTCAGAGCTTATGGAAACCTCCGCATTTTGACGGAAATCGCAGCCGGAAAAGGGAGTTGTCATAGGCGGCTGATAGAACAGCTCACAGCCGGAATCGACACTTGCCGTAATGCTTTGCCGTGACGGTTCTCCTGTGGACTGGAAGAGCTTTGTGTAGCCCTGTCCTTCCACGGTGAGCTTGGCTTGGTCTGTCAGACGAATGTCAATTTGGTGGCAGTCCCCCGACAGGATACCGGCAGAGGCGGTCATGAGAATCACTTTAGAGCGGTCGCTATCTGGAAAGGTTCGCATGATACAAAAAGGCGGAGTGCAGTAGCACTTGGTTAAAACGGTGCGGCTGTGCTTCTGCTGTGCCACCATCTGACATAGCCCTGTTTGCGTGTTACTCAAAAAGCACCTCTTTTTTAATCCACCGCACTACATCGTCAATGCCGACCTGCTCCATCAGGTCGGTGAACAGGAAGGGACGAGTGCCACGCATCCGACAGGAATCATGCTCCATCACTGCAAGGCTTGCTCCCACCATCGGAGCCAGTCCGATTTTATTGATGACCAGAAGGTCGGAACGGGTCACTCCGGGACCGCCCTTGCGTGGGATTTTGTCGCCCTGTGCCACATCAATGACATAAATAGACGCATCCGCCAAATCCGGGCTAAAGGTTGCGGAAAGGTTGTCACCGCCGCTTTCGATGAAGATAATCTGCACATCTGGGAACTTTTCTGCCATTTCCTCCACTGCTTCCAGATTCATGGAGCAGTCCTCACGAATGGCTGTATGGGGACAGCCTCCCGTTTCCACGCCCACAATCCGCTCGGCAGGAAGGCAGGAGTTTTTGACCAGAAATTCCGCATCTTCCTTGGTATAAATGTCGTTGGTGACGACACAAATACTGTAATCCTTTGCCAGCTTCCTCGTCAGCCGCTCGATGAGTGCCGTCTTACCCGAACCGACAGGTCCGCCTACGCCAATTTTTACATAACTCATGTTTTTTCCTCGCTGCTAGTTGATATATATCCGGCTATAAAGTGTTTCATGCTCCATAGAGCTGAGGTCGAAACCAGCTCCACCGATACCCAGCTCGTCCATAGAGATATCCTCTGCTTTTTCCACCGCCGCCTCCATAGCAGGAAACAGACGATTCAGCACCCGCTGTCCCTCTGTCTGACTGAGGGGAACAAGCTTGACGGTGTTCGTCACCATAGTGGAAACCGTGCTGTAGCAAAAGGCGGTCAGCCCATCCCTTAATGGAATCTGCAAATCAGCCAAAAACAGCCCTACAGCTATGGCATGAACCCCGAAGGAACGACCATTTTTTACCTCGTTTTGGTAGTGCTGGACAGAGGGAAGCGGCTGTAAGCTCTCTTGCAACTTGAAAAACCGCTGGCACAGACGGCGGCTTCCCGTTCTCAGCTCATAAGGGCTGCGAAATGCCGCCATCAGCACATCCAGTGATTCAACCTGGCTTTTGTCACTGGAAAAGCGGTATGCAAGTGCCGCAGCCCCCAGTTCGTTATAGGGAAAAAGCCGAAGATAATCCCGTAAATATCCGTCTAATTCGTGGGAAGAGGTGATTTTTTCCCGTTGAACCAGCGTTTCCAATCCGTTGGACATGGTGAAGCCACCGATGGGAAACAGTGGGTCGCAGATTTGGAGAAGGTTTAAAAAAGCTGACGGTTTCATGTTAATGCTCGTGGGCGTGGCAGACAATAAAGTTATCAAACCGACCGGTAATCATGGACACATTAAAATCCTTCTTCACCAAATACTCATGAGTGGGGCGGTCATAGGGGATGAGGATATGGTCAGGGAAGATTTTTAGAGAAAGGTGGCGGTTGCCCAGCTCAAATCCCACTCTGGCGGCTTCCTCCATGGTGCGGATTTCAACGGAAAGGAGAGAGCACTCTGCCAGAGAGACCACATAACGGGCCTTTTCGGTTTCGTAGAGGATGTCGCCCTCCTTGATACCGCCGGACACGGTAAGTCCGAAACAAGTCCCGTCCGCCGCCACACGGTAAAGCCGCTTTCGGTCACACTCGAACCACTCAAAAGGAACAGATATGGTGGCTTTGGGGGTAGTGGCTTGGGCGGCATTGCCCAGTATTTTTGTAATCTGAATCATAAAAACTCCTCTTAGAACATGAAATACCTTCTGGCTAGAGATAATTCCTCTACCGCCTCACAGGTGATTTTCTCGCCGTTGACGGTGACGGTGTAGGTTTCAGGGTCGACCTGAATATCACCAGTCACATCGTTGAAGTGCATATCCTGCTTGGAAATGCCACGACAGCCCTCTACGGGCAAAACGGTACGTTTTAAGCCCAATTCCTCCGAAATGCCGTGGTCATAGGCGTATTTTGACACAAAGGTCAGGCAGGACTTTTGGAGAGCCAGCCCGTAGCCGGCAAACATCTGACGGTAAAGCACCGGCTGAGGTGTGGGAATGGAGGCATTAGCATCCCCCATTTTCGAGCCGATGATAAAGCCGTTTTTAATAATCAGCTCCGGCTTCACGCCGAAGAAGGCAGGCTTCCACAGCACAAGGTCAGCGTATTTGCCCACCTCCACAGAGCCGACATATTGGGAAACACCGTGGGTAATGGCTGGGTTGATGGTATATTTGGCGATATACCGCTTGACTCGGAAGTTGTCATTCCGCTGGGTGTCCTCTGGGAGGATACCACGCTGTTTTTTCATCTTGTCGGCGGTCTGCCAAGTGCGGGTAATGACCTCTCCCACTCGTCCCATCGCCTGAGAGTCACTGCTCATCATGGAGAAAATGCCCATGTCGTGAAGGACATCCTCGGCAGCGATGGTTTCGGGGCGGATACGGGAGTCGGCAAAGGCGACATCCTCTGGAATGCTTTTGTCAAGGTGGTGGCAGACCATCAGCATATCCAAATGCTCCACCAGCGTGTTACGGGTGAAGGGCATGGTGGGATTGGTGGAGGAGGGCAGGACATTAGGATAAGCCGCCGCACGGATGATATCGGGAGCGTGACCGCCGCCAGCACCCTCGGTGTGGTAGGTGTGAATGGTGCGTCCCTTGAAAGCGTTGACGGTGTCCTCCACGCATCCGCCCTCGTTGAGCGTATCAGTGTGAATGGCAACCTGAATGTCGTATTCCTCGGCTACGGTGAGGGCGTGGTCGATGACGGAGGGGGTTGCACCCCAGTCCTCGTGGATTTTCAGACCAGCGGCTCCCTCACGGATTTGCTCACGAAGGGTCTCCCAGTCGGAGGAATTGCCCTTGCCCAGAAAGGCGAAATTCATAGGCAAGCCCTCAGCGGTCTCCAGCATACGGTGAATGTAAAAGCGTCCCGGTGTGCAGGTGGTGGCATTGGTGCCGTCTGCCGGACCCGTTCCGCCGCCGATCATGGTGGTAATGCCGCTGTACAGGGCGGTTTCCACCTGAGTGGGAGAGATAAAGTGAATGTGGGTGTCTAAGCCTCCGGCGGTGATAATCATCCCCTCCCCTGCTAAGGCTTCAGTTGCCGCTCCTACTGTCATTCCCTCGGTCACACCGTCCATAATCTGAGGATTGCCAGCCTTGCCGATGCCGACGATTTTTCCGTTTTTAATGCCGATATCCCCTTTATAAATGCCGGTATAGTCGATAATCAGGGCACTGGTGATAACCAAATCAAGGCAATCCCTATCCAATGCACCGCAGGACTGACCCATACCGTCCCGAAGGGATTTGCCGCCACCAAACTTCGCTTCCTCGCCGTAGACAGCGTAATCCTTTTCCACCTCCACAATCAGGCTGGTGTCACCCAGACGCACACGGTCACCGGTGGTAGGACCATACATGGCGGCATAGGCTTTTTTGCTCATTGAATACATGAAACCCCCTCCTTTCAGACACGGCTATGGGAAAAGCCCCATTCTTCTGCCCGTTTCAAGGCATTTTTCTTCACTTCGAGGTCGTGAACAGAACCCTGTGTCAAGTCGTTCAGACCATAGCCCTCAGCCAAACCTCCCAGCGGAATGAGAGATACCGTTCTGGTTTCACCGGCTTCAAATCGGATGGCAGTACCCGATGGGATATCCAGTCGCTTGCCGAATGCCGCCTCCCGGTCAAAGGAAAGATGACGATTGACCTCAAAAAAATGAAAATGGGAACCAATCTGCACCGGTCGGTCACCTTGATTGGTGACACTCAGCGTCGTGACAGGTTTCCCCTCGTTGAGAATAATCGTTCCGTTTTCTACCAAAAGCTCACCGGGGATAACCTCCCATGTTGGAGCGATGGGTTCGTGTACCGTGACCAGCTTTGTGCCATCTGGGAAGGTGGCTTCAATCTGAACCTCTGGCATCATTTCCGCTACGCCAGACATTACATCGTCACTGGTCAGGATTTCCTTTCCGTACTGCATTAGCTCTGCCGCTGTCAGTCCCTCCCTCGCCTTTTCCATCAGCTCAGAGCTAATGAGGGCGACTGCTTCGGGATAGTTCAGCTTCAAACCTCGCTTTCTGCGTTCAGCGGCTGTCCGTCCAGCCATATGCAGAAGCAGTTTATCCATTTCTCTCGGCAAAAAGTGCATAAAAATTCTCTCCTTCCTACGAAATAAAAGAAAAGACGCTTCTTGCATTACTTCATGCAGGAAACGCCTTTGCCTCACGGATTTTGATTGGCTCTATCATAACGGATGTAGTACCATTTGTCAAGAAAGCAAGCAATAAAAGAATTTGGCACTGAGTTCTTGATTTTTTGTCTAACACGCCGAATTTGATAAGCCGGCTGACATAGGATTTTCTTT
>JAKSQD010000068.1 GCA_024404315.1 Oscillospiraceae bacterium | reverse complement strand
GCCATCAGAGCAAGAGCGGTCAGTGCGGCGGAGCCGATGGCAAAGCCCTTGCCGGTAGCGGCGGTGGTGTTGCCCAGAGAGTCCAGAGCGTCGGTGCGCTGACGGACTTCCTCAGGCAGGCCGGCCATCTCGGCGATACCGCCGGCGTTATCGGCCACAGGGCCGTAGGCGTCGGTCGCCAAAGTAATACCCAGCGTGCTCAGCATGCCCACGGCAGCCAGAGCGATACCGTACAGACCCATGCCTGCGCTGTTGAGGCCGCCGGAGAGGAAGAAGGCCAGCAAAATGCAGACGGCCACGATAACGATGGGGATAGCGGTGGACAGCATGCCCAGACCCAGACCGCCGATGATGATGGTGGCGGAGCCGGTAACGGACTTGCCGCTCAGCTCCTGAGTGGGCTTATAGGTATCGGAGGTATAGTACTCGGTGGCGCGGCCGATCAGCACGCCGGACAGCAATCCGGCCAGGATGGCCACATAGAGGCCCCAATGCTCGATGCCCAGCATTGCCCACACCAGGAAGAAGGAGATAATGGCGATCAGGATAGCGGCCAGATTGGTGCCGCGTGAGAGAGCCTTCAGCAGGGTACGCTGGTCGGCGTTTTCCTCGGTCTTGACGAAGAAGGAGCCGATGATGGAGCAGATGATGCCCACAGCCGCCATGACCATGGGGATGGCCATGGCCTTGAAGGCCTGATCGGCAAAGGCGGCCACGCCCAGAGCGGAGGCGGAGATAATGGAGCCCACATAGGACTCGTAGAGGTCGGCGCCCATGCCAGCCACATCGCCCACATTGTCGCCCACATTATCGGCGATAACGGCGGGGTTGCGGGGGTCATCCTCAGGGATACCGGCTTCCACCTTGCCCACCAGGTCGGCGCCCACATCGGCAGCCTTGGTGAAGATACCGCCGCCCACACGGGCGAACAGAGCCATGGAGCTGGCGCCCATGCCGAAGGTCAGCATGGCACTGGTAATGTCGGCAGCCTCCAGTTTAAAGACGAAGCGCAGCAGGAAGAACCATACGGAAATATCGAACAGGCCCAGACCCACAACGGTGAAGCCCATCACGCTGCCGGCGGAGAAGGCCACGCGCAGGCCGCGGTTCAGGCCCTCCTGGGCGGCGTTGGCGGTACGGCAGTTGGAGGCCGTGGCGATCTTCATGCCCACGAAGCCGGACAGGCCTGAGAAAAAGCCGCCGGTCAGGAAGGCGAAGGGCACAAACCAAGTCAGCAGACCGCAGGCGGCCATGATGCACAGCACCACGATCATGCAGGCAAAGAACACGCCTACCACGGTGTACTGCCGCTTCAGGTACGCATTAGCGCCCTCACGGATGGAACGGGAGATCTTCTGCATCAGAGGTGTGCCCTCTGAAAAGCCCAGCACCTTTTTGCCCGTAACGAGTGCAAAGAGGAGTGCGATGACGGAACCCACAAATGTGGCCAATACTAAATATTTTTCCATTTTTCCCTCCTTCTATTCTCTGCTGCGGTGTTCCAAGCCGCGGTAGAGAAGTTTTTTTATTCCCGATAGATGACACCCGTACCGGACACCAGAGAATCATAGGTGCGCTGTACCTTTGCCCAGTTCTGGTCACGGTCCAGCGCTATGCCGCGACCCACGCCGGAGACGATGGTGCCCACGCCCAATGCCTCCATGGTCTGCCCCAGTTCACGCAGCAGCGCCGGAGCACTGCCGGGATCGGTGGAGCGGCCGTCAAAGATGATATGAACAAATACATTCTTGAGTCCCTCGGCTTTGGCCATCTTCAAAAGCTCCAGCGGATAGTCAATGGAGCCGTGGGAAGATTTCTTGGTCAACAGTGCCAGCAGGTGAAGGGCGGTGCCCTTCTCCTTGCAGGACCGGATCACGGCCAGGAACTTCTCGTTTTTGGCAAAGCTGCCGTCGGCCATAGCCTGATTCAGACGCACATCGTCCTGCAGCACCACACGTCCCGAGCCTAAGTTGATGTGGCCGGCCTCAGAGTTGCCGGTTTTACCCTCTGCCAGACCCACCGCTGGACCGGAAGCATCCAGCACGGCATAGTCATTGTCTTGTAGAAGGGCATCCCAGAAGGGGGTGGCGGCAGTATGGATGGGATTGTTGTCCGTAGGGGCGTCCAAGCCCCAACCATCCAGAATCAGCAGCAGAACCTTCCCGGTTTTTCGGAAAGAAAACAGGGGAGCGCCGGTCATCTCGGCGGGTTGGTCGATGCCCATGGCGGCCAGAACAGTAGGCGCCGCATCGCACAGCTTGCCGGTTGATTTGACCATTTTGGCGCCGCCGCCCAGCACGGAGAATGCCACCTTGTTGGTGGTGTGGGCGCCGTGGGGGGTGCCGTCGGGCTTGTGGAGCACCTCAATGTTGCCGTGGTCGGCAGTGACCATAACGGTGTAGTCCTTTGCCAGAGCATAGGAAATGCATTTTCCCAAATGCTCATCTACGGCTTCCGCCGCCAAAGGTTTGGCGCTGTCGCAGGAGGTATGACCGATGACATCGCCGTTGGCAAAGTTGGTCACGATAAAGTCATAGCCCTTGTCGAGACCGTCCTTCAGCTGCTCTGCCACCTTCGGCAGACTCAGCGCCGGCACGTCCTCAAATGCCACGCCTTTAGGAGAAGGTACGCGGATGTCGTCTTCACCCGGATAGGGAGTCTGATTGCCGCCATTGAAGAAGAAAGTCACATGGGCATACTTCTCGCTCTCTGCCAAATGAAGCTGTGTCTTGCCCGCCTTTGATACCATCTCACCAAGAGTCATCTTCACCTTTTCCGGAGCAAAGGCAATAGGGAGATAGGTATATTTTTCGTTGTACATGGTCAGGATCACGAAATCCAGCGGATCCAGCTTCTGCCGGGCAAAGCCCTTGAAATCGGGATCGGTAAAGGCGTCGGTCAGTTCTACCTCCCGTTCTCCTCGGCGGCAGCAGAAGATCATGCCGTCGCCGGGCTTGACGCAGCCAACGCCCTGTCCGACCTCATCGACCAAGTTCAGAGGCTCGAGATGATAGTCGTCCTGATCGGTGGTCTGATAGATGTTTTCCACGGCCAGTGCCAGAGCTTCGCCACCGGATAATTTGTACTGTTCCATCATGGTTTTCTCCTTTCGGCATTTTCCGGGTGGAACTCCCCGTTACCGGGGAATACGTTCAAAAGGTCTGCAAAATCGTGAATGATACAGTCGGGCACGTTTTCCTCGGTAAGCTTCAAATGTTTACCGGGGTACTCCACGGACACGGTGCCGCCAAAACCGGCGGCCTTGGCGCCCACGATGTCGCGGTTCAGGTTGTCTCCCACGAACACGCTCTCCTCTCCGCGTACCTGCGCCTCGTCCAACGCCTGGAAATAGATGGCGGGGTGGGGTTTACGCAAAAGAGTGACAGAGGACTGCTTTACCGTGCAGAACAGATCGCGGATCCCGTCCCGGTCCAGCCACTTGTCGATCTCCACAGTACCTACCAGATCGGAGATGATGCCAACCTTGTAGCCGCGGGCACGAAGTTCTCTGACAGTTTCAATGCCGTGAGGCACCACCTGGCGGTCCCCCTTGGCAAGACGGAAGTTCTCCGTCAGTTCCACGGCGTGGGCTTCCACATAGTCCCGATCCAGTTCCGGAACCAACCAGCGGGTCCACAGCATTTTTTCCGGTGCCTCGCATAAAAAGTGCAGCGCCCATTCACGGTATACATCGTAACGTTTATTGATAAAGGCCCAGTAGGTGTCCGGATCCATATCGGTCTGACAGATCTCGGCGATACGGGCGCGAGCCTTATTGTAGACTTCGGGGATCTCCACTACCTCCCGGAAAGTGCCGCCCAGATCCAGAAAAATTGCTTTTGCTTCCATCGCTTACACCTTCCTTATCTTATCCCAGTTTACCTTGGGTGCTTCGGGGAAAATATCCTTGAGTTCGTTGAAGTCGAAGATCACGGCATCTGGACGGTTCTCATCGGTGATCTTCTCCTTGGCCAACTTCTCCGGCGTGGTGTAGAGAATAAACATACCGAAGCCCGCGGCTTTCGTGCCTTCCACGTCACGTTCCAGATTGTCACCGATATAAACGCACCGCTCCGGCTTCACGCCCAACAGTTGGCAGGCCTTGGCACTGATGCGGGGATCCGGCTTACGGATACCCTCCACGCAGCTTAAAAGCACTGCGCCGAAATACTGCTCCAGATCATCCTCCTTTAGCCAGCGGGGGATCTCCTGAGAGGTGACAAGGTTGGAGATGATGCCCAGCTTATAGCCGTTGGCATACATGTCTTTAATGGACTGCGCCCCATTGGGTGCCACCACGCGGCGGCCATCCTTGTTGCGGTATTCAATGGTCAGCTCAATGGCGTTCTTGCGGATCAGTTCCTTATCGTAATCGGGAGCGAGCCATTTGCCCCACAGCTCCTCCTCCGGTGCCTCACGCATGGTTTCAAAGCACCATTTGCGGTAACCGGCATAGCGGTAATCCAGAAATTTGCAGAATTCATCGGGATCGCCCGTTTCGCCGCAGTAAGCGGCAATTTTCCGGCGTGCTTCGGCTTCAAAGTCGGCGTCCCGTTCCACCAAACGGAGAGTACCGCCCAGATCATAAAAAATCGCGTCAAATTCTTTTTCTTTCATCGGTGTGTCCTCTTTTCACGGTTCAAGATGACGGGTAGAAATCCGCGTTATTTCAAGGGGGGGAAGATATCCAGTAAATCGGAGATCTTGGTAATGGTATGATCAGGCTTCAGGGTGATCTCCTGAGGTTCCTTTTTAATGGTGTCCGGTTCGTCGATACGGATCATCATGCCGAACCCTGCGTCCCGGGTACCCTGTACATCCCGGATGGGATTGTCGCCCACATAGGCACAGTTCTCCTCCGGCTTTCCGATAGCACGGCAGGCCAGATGATAGATGGCCGGGTCCGGCTTACGCAGACGCACCTTGGAGGATAGGATCACCGTTTTGAAAAAGCGGGCCACCTTGTCCTCAAACATCCAGTCGGGGATCTCGGTCTCCGTGACAGTGTTGGCGATGATGCCCATGGTGTAACCCCGGTGATCCAGCTCCTCCAGCGTGGACTTCACATCGGGGCGGGCCACCCGGCGGCCATCGTGATCGCGCCACAGGCGGGTCAGGCGTCCGGCATTGGCACAAATGAGTTCTTTGTCATACTCGGGCAGCAGGTGCTGACTCCACAGCTCCATTTCACCGGCGTCCAGCAGGCTCTGCTTCACACCCTTGCGATATTTCTTCCAGTTGGCCTCCAACTTTTCAAAAAAGACTTCGTGACTTTCCGTGGTTTTCACCAGACGCATGATCTCAGCCTCGGCGGCAGCGGAAAATTCCTTGTCCTCCACGACCACACGCAGCGTGTTTCCCACATCAAAGAAAATGGTATCCAGCATAGCGTTCCACTCCCGTTTTTCGTGATATTGTGTTTTGTCAAATAGTTTTTCGTAAACGTTTGCGTAAATCTATTGTAAGTCCTCATTGAGCGCTTGTCAAGAAAAATTCGCAAATTTCGCTCAAGAATTTGCAAAAGTGTCTCTGCTATTAGGCAGTTTTAACGAAAGGATTGACAGTAGAGGTGATGTGATGTATGATTGCATTGAGCGCAAACGTTTTCAAAATGTCTTAGAAACAGGGGGAACATCCTGTGGGAAAAGTAACCATAAAAGATGTGGCTAAGGCCGCCGGCGTATCCTATGCCACCGTATCCCGCGCCTTTTCCGGCAGTACCGAGATCGGCGAAGAAACAAAAAAGAGGATTCTGCAGCTCAGCGATGCCATGGGCTATATGCCCAATTCCGTGGCGCGGTCCATGGTGAAAAAACGTACGGATACATTCGGATTGGTGATACCCAGCATTCAGAACCCGTATATGAGTGAGTTTGCCAGTTGTCTGGAGCAGCGAGCCCGGAAGCTGGGATACAGTGTGATGGTCTGCAATTCCTATTACGATCTGGAAAACGAGCGCTCGGTGCTGAAGCTGCTGCTGGGCAAACAGGTGGACGGGTTGTTCCTCATGCCCATCGGCTCCGAGCCATACGATACGGTGATTCCCCTATCAAAATATGTGCCCACGGTATTCATCGGTGAAAACCTGAAGGATCTGTCCCAGCCTTATGTAAGCGTAGATAACTACGACGGCGCCAAAATGGGCACGAAGTATCTCTATTCGCTGGGTCACCGGAACATTCTCTATCTGGGCGCCCGCAAGAACTCCGTCACCCACGAAAAGCGCCTGCAGGGTTATATTGACGCCTGCGCGGAACTGGGCATTCAAGCCGACTATCTCAACAGCGGCTTTCAGCGTTCTTCCCAGCAGAATGGGTATATGCTGGCCAAGCATTTATTTGAAAAGCCGTTGAAACATACTGCCATCTTCTGCTCGGCGGACTCTCTGGCTATCGGTGTGATGCAGGCGGCAGATGAGATCGGTCTGCGCATTCCGGCAGATGTGTCTTTGATGGGCTTTGATAACATCGCCTTTACCAGTCTGCCCCGCATTAGCCTGACCACTATTGACCAGTCCATTGACGCGATGGCCGAGGCAGCGCTTTCCCTGATGCTGGCTGAGATCAGCGGTAAACCCGACACTCTGCGGCATCGCACACTGAAGCCCTCTATCGTGGAACGGACCTCCTGCAAGATGGTGGACTAAAAAAGTGAAAAGTTAGAAAAGAACAGAGGCACTTGAAACAATGTATAAATACGAAACACACCTACATACCATGGAGACCAGTCGATGCGGTTATGTACGCGCGGCGGATCAGGTGAAAATCTACAAGGATCTGGGCTATACCGGTATCTGTGTCACTGACCATCTCCACAGTCTTTATCTCAGCTTGATGGACTGCCATGATAACTGGCACGCTTGCATGGACCGCTGGCTCTATGGCTATCGTCTGGCAAAAGAAGCGGGAGAAAAATGCGGCCTGGAGGTCATTCTGGGCATGGAGCTGCGCTTCCCGGAGAACGAAAGTGACTACCTGATCTACGGGATCGATGAAAAATGGGTCTATGATCACCCCTTTATCGACCGCATGGATCATCAGTCGTTTTTTGACACCTATGGCAAAGAGGTGCTGATCATTCATGCTCACCCCTATCGTAACTGCGATGAGGTGTTCCATACCTGTGTTCACGGATTGGAGATCGCCAACTGCAATCCCCGACATCCCAGCCGCAACGAACTGGCGTTAAAGCTGGCACAGGAAAACCCCCGGCTGTACCGCACCGTTGGCTCAGATGCCCACCGACCGGGAGATGAGGGGCGTGCCGCCGTGTGCTTTGAACGGCCCGTTCACAACTCCCATGAATATGCAGCGGCCATTGAAAGCGGAGCCTATCACCTCTGGTGCCCGGAATATGATAAAATCGTTAAGGAGAGCGAAAAAAATGTTTGACACCATGATCATCGGCCAGATCTGCATGGATACCAATACGGATTTTGACGGCTGCACCGAGCACCGCTATGGCGGCGCTGTCCTGTTTTCCGGACACGCTGCCGCCGCCATGACGGAGGGTACTGTGGCCGTTGTTCCGAAATGCATCCCCAATGGGGATATTGACGCCACCCGGGCTTTTTCTGATTGCCCCAACGTACACGTTTTTGCCCGTTCTTCCCGCGCCAACACGGAGATGGAAAACGTTTACTTTACCGCTGATCGGGAACGGCGCCGTTCCCGATGCCTGTCTGTGATCGACGGCTACACGCCGGCGGATATCCCAGAAGAGGAGACGAAGGTCTATCATCTGGCAGGACTGACCGCCGGAGATATCCCCGGAGAACTGATCCGGTTTTGTGCCGAGCGAGCCGATGTGGCGGTGGATGTGCAGTGTATGATGCGCCGGGTCCTTGCCGACCGGACGCTCAAGCTCTTTGATTGGGAAGAAAAAAAAGAATATCTGCCCTATATTCATTACTTAAAGACCGACGCTGCCGAGGCCGAGACGTTGACCGGTACCTCTGACCGGGAAGAGGCCGCTAAAATGCTCTATGCCTGGGGCGCCAAGGAGATCATGATCACCCATAATACAGAGGTGCTGGTATATGATGGCAAGACGATGTACCGTGCGCCTCTGCATCCCCGCAATCTCTCGGGCCGCACCGGCCGTGGCGACACCACTTTTGCCGGCTATCTTATCTGCCGCCAGCATACCGATATCCAGGAGGCGTTGAACTTTGCAGCCGCCTTGGTTTCTTTGAAAATGGAAACACCCGGTCCCTTTACCGGAACCCGGGAGGATGTAACACAGTTCATGAAAGAAATGGGCTATTGGGAATAACCACAAAAACGGATCGACAAATTTCGTCTATTTTGCCCGAAGTGAAAAGGCGCTTTGCCGGTTGACAAAAAGTTCATTATCATTTATGCTATATATATCCGTTTCCGTAAACGTTTCCGTTATTGCTTTTGCATAAGTCACACCAAATGAAAGAAGAGGAACCCCCTATGATTCGTGCAGTCATGTTTGATATGGGCGGCACGCTGGAAGATGTTTTTTCCGACGGAGTCAGCGACAATAATACCGCCGAAGCGCTTTATAAAATCTTACAGTCCCACGATATTCAGGTACCCTACGATGCCAAGACACTGTGGGCAAAGGTCGGCCCCCAGATCAACGCCTACAAAAAACAGTCTGAGATCACCCTGCGGGAGCTGAAGCCCGAGGAGATCTGGGTAGATTACGGCTTCCGGGATATCCCTGTGGACAAAGAAAAACTGGCCGCGTGTGCCGAAGAGATTGCTCATATGTGGGAAACCACATATTATCATCGTTCCCTGCGGCCACATGCCGCCGAAATGCTCAAAGGTCTGAAAGAGGATCTGGGCTTACATATCTCCGTAGTCAGCAATACCGGAAGTCTGTTTCAGGTATTCTCCATTTTGCAGGAATACGGCATCCGGCAGTATTTTGACGAGATCAACCTTTCCAGCATCACCGGCTATCGCAAGCCTCACCCCCATATTTTCAATATAGCGCTGCAGCAGGCCGGTTTTTCGCCGGAGGAATGTGCTTTCGTTGGGGATACCGTATCCCGCGATGTGGTAGGCCCACGGAAAATGGGGTATGGTAAGGTGTTCCAGATCACCTCTTTCCTGACCCCGTTAAAAGACACCGGTAATTACGAGGGATTTGCCCCTGACTACAAAATTTCGGATATTTATGACGTATATACCATTCTGAAAAAGGACCTGGGAAAGTAACGTTATATATTTAAGTAGGAGGCTTTTCAAATGGCAAAAAAAGAAAAACTGCCCAAAAAGCCAATGACAAAAGAACGGCTGAAAAATCAGATCTTCAACGTAATTGGCAACCCATTCAATATGATCGTGTTTTTTACGCTGATCATTTTGTTCTGTCTTATTATCATCCCACTTCTGAATATGCTGCAGAATTCCTTTATGGTAGCCAAGGCCGAGCTTCGGCAGATCCCCGATGCCAAGGTTGGTGACTATACCTTATATTACTGGAAGTATCTGCTGGCAAGCCCTCTGACAAAGACCGTGTTTGTGGAGCCGTTGCTGCACTCGCTGATCATCGGTTTCTTTGTCACGGTGATCTCTGTGCCGCTGGGCTCTGTAATTGCCTGGCTGATGGTGCGCTCCGATATTCCGGGTAAAAAGATCCTCAGCGCTTTTATCCTGATCCCCTATATGATCCCCTCCTGGTGCAAGGCACTGTCCTGGCTGAGTGTGTTCCGCAATGAACTCTCGGGCTCCTATGGCCTGCTGACCGGTATGGGGATACACGTGCCTGACTGGCTGGCCTACGGCCCCTTTGCCATTATCATCGTCATGTGTATGCACTATTACGCCTTTTCCTACATCATGGTTTCCGGTTCTCTCCGATCGATCAACTCCGAACTGGAGGAGATGGCAGAGATCCAGGGCGCCAACCGCATCCAGATTTTAAGTAATATCACACTTCCTCTGGTGCTTCCAGCGGTACTGAGCGCCACCATTATGACCATCTCCAAGTCTATCGGTACCTATGGCGTAGCTGCCAACCTGGGCAACCGCATTGGCTACTATGTGCTGGCCACCCGCATGAAAGAATTCATCAACGACTCCCCCAAGGGTGTGGGCTACGCCATGAGCCTGTTGATGATTGCTTTGGCCGCCGTGACGATCCTGGTCAACCAGAAACTTATCGGTACCCGTAAATCTTACGCCACCATCGGCGGCAAGGGAACCCGCAGCAACCTGATGCACCTGGGCAAGTCCAAATATCCTCTGCTCATTTTCCTGTTGGTGTTCCTGTTCATATCCATGTTCCTGCCGCTGTTCGTGCTGGTGATGGAGAGCTTCCAGATCGTCCCGGGCCGGGGTTACGGCTGGGATAACCTGACGCTTTACGCCTGGATCGGTGAGGTGGAAAATGCTCCGTCTAAGGGACTTTCGTTCCAGAACGGTCTGTTTAAGAACTCCGAGTTCGGTCGGGCATGCTGGAACACCGCAAAACTGTCCATCATTGGCTCTGTCATCACGGCTATCTGCGGTCAGTTCCTGGGATATATTACCACCCGTGGCCGTGGCAAGTGGTATGGCAACGCCGTGGAGCAGATGATTTTTATCCCGTACCTGATGCCCGGCGTGGCCTTTTCCGCCATCTACTTCTCCATGTTCTCCCAGCCTCGTCTGGGCGGCCTGATCCCTTCACTGTACGGTACGTTCATGCTGATATTGTTGGCATCCATCGTCAAGCACTTCCCCTTTGCCAGCCGCTCCGGTTCGTCAAATATGATGCAGATCAGTGTAGAACTGGAAGAAGCGGCCACCATCGCCGGTGCCAGCTTCTGGCGCAGGATCCGCAGTATCATCATTCCTCTTGCAAAAGGCGGTTTTCTCTCTGGCTTCCTGCTGACGTTTATCAGTATTGCCAAGGAACTGGACCTGATCGCCATCTTGATGACCCCTGCCAACTACACGCTGTCCTTCCTGTCCTTTGACTATTCAAAGGAGGCCATGCCCCAGGTGGCAGATGCCATCTGTATCGTGATCATCGTGTTTATTCTTGTATGCAACCGCATTGCCAACCGTCTTGGCGGCGATGTGAGCAAGAGTATGTAAGTCCGAAAGGTAGGAAAAACAACTATGAGTAAAATTGTATTAGAGCATATTGATAAATTTTACGGCGACAACCACGTGCTGAAGGACATTAACCTGACCATTGAAGACGGCGACTTTATGACTTTGCTGGGTCCCTCCGGCTGCGGTAAGACCACCACACTTCGTGTCATCTCCGGTTTGGAAAAGCCGCAGAACGGAAAAATGACCATCAATGACGAAAAGGTCATCGATGCCGATGTAGCTTTCTATGAAGAACCCAGTAAGCGTGGACTGAATCTGGTGTTTCAAAGTTACGCCTTGTGGCCTCACATGACCGTGTTTGAAAACGTTGCCTTTGGCCTGAAAATCAAGAAAATGCCAAAGAAGGAGGTGGAGGAGCAGGTCATGAAGGCGCTGGATACCATGCGTATCGCCCAGTACCGTGACCGCTATCCCAACGAACTGTCCGGCGGCCAGCAGCAGCGTGTGGCTATCGCCCGCGCCATTGCCTCCAGCCCCAAACTTCTGTTGCTGGATGAGCCTCTGTCCAATTTGGATGCCCGGCTTCGTATTGATATGCGTGCTGAGCTGAAGCGTCTGCACAAGGAGACCGGCACTACCATTATCTATGTGACCCACGATCAAGTGGAAGCGTTGACCATGTCCACCCGCATTGCTCTGTTCAAGGAGGGTGAGATCGCACAGGTGGATACACCTTTGGGTATTTACACCAACCCTGTGGATCTGACAGCGGCCGACTTCATCGGCAACCCTCGCATTAACTTCATCGACGGCAAAGCCGTTTGTAACGGCGAGACGCTGACCGTGCATAGCGCTTTCGGTGAATACGTGTATAAAAAGGACAGCATCAAGTGGGATGAGGACATCCCTCTCAATGAAGAATTCGAGTGTGTGCTGGGCCTGCGGCCTGAAATGGTAGACATCTACACCCAGAACCCCAATCACAAGAATACCGTAGAGGCCACCGTTTACGCCAGTCAGCCTGCCGGCTCGGAGACCATGGTACATCTGACGGTGGGCGAAGCGGACTTCCTGGCTCTGCAGATCGGTCTGGTGGAATATGACATGAACCAGAAGGTCTTCGTGGTGCTTCATCCGTCCCGTATGAATGTATACCGAAAGGAGACTGGCCGCCTGATCAAATACGCAAAAGTTAAACACCACGCCGGTGAGATGGATGACTGATCTGAGTACGGTTTACCTGAGATACGATATATTCGCAAGAACCACCGTTTTTCTGTGAGACAGGCAGTAGCAACTACCTTTAGGGAGGAAAAAGATGAAAAAGACGAAAAAATTTCTGGCACTCTTGCTTGCATTGCTGATGGCATTCTCTTTGGTCGGATGCGGCGGCAGCGGCGCCGGTGGTGCCGGCGGCAGCAGCGGTGACGACGTTGACTATGAAAATATGTCCATGGATGAACTTTATGAACTGGCCAAAGCAGAGGGCGGTCAGGTAGAGGTTTACTCCACTACCACCGATGCTCAGGTGGCCTGCAAAAAGTTCGCCAAGATGTATCCCGACATCGCCATTGAGTATATTTCCTGCGATAACAATACCGTAGCCTCCAAGATTGAGATGGAGTGCGATACCAGCAACATCAATGCCGACGTGGTCCAGATCAAGGACAACAGCGGCGAGGTATATCATGAACTGGTGCTTTATGATTATTTGGATATTTATTATCCTGCCGCTGCCTGCGCCCATATCGACGAGGAGCTGCTGGCCTATGGCCTGCCCCTGTATGCCACCTTTAACCCCTGGTACTACAACACTGAGATGTTTCCCGATGGCTGTCCCATTGACAGTTGGTGGGATATCGTAGAGGGCTATGATGAGGCTACCGGCAAGTTCACCGATCAGAAGTGGACGATTTACACCAAGGATATCACCGGCCCTTCTTATGCCTCTTTGTGGGCACAGATGATCGCCGACAGCGATGCCATTGCCGCGCAGTATAAGGCAGAATACGGTAAAGATGTGGTATATACCTATATGGATCAACTGACGAATACTCCCGGCGTAATGGAGCTTCCTGAGAATAACGCCGCAGTGGAGATGTTCTATCGATTCTCTCAGATGAAGATGACCGAACTGGATGACGGTGACGGCGTGGTAGATGCAGTGGATCAGTCCATCAACGGTCCCACACTGGGCCTGACCTCTGCCAGCAAGCTGGATAACGCCGAGCAGGGTATGAACATCGCCTGGGTTACCGGTTTGCAGCCCTATACCGCATTCAAGGCCTGCTCCTACTCTTATGTGGTGGAGGGTTGCGACAACCCCGCCGCTGCACGGCTGTACATCAACTTCTGCATGGGTGGTGACGATGGACAGAGCGGTTGCTACACCGCCTTTGACAAGGTGGGTTCCTGGTCCGTCCGCGATGACGTGAGCTATACCAAAGCTGCCAGGACCGCTGAGGAAGTGATCTTGACCTCTCCCGACTTTGAGGAGATCTACAACAATTATCCCAATGTCAAGGCCTACTGGACCTATTGGCGCTCTTTGGCAGAGTAAGACTCTATGGCAAAGAAAGACAATTCCGGCGTTTCCCGAAAGATAGACCACCTTTGTCGGGTGATCTTCCTCACAGAGGAGGGAAAACCCAAAAGCCCCACGCTTTTGTATTCCTTCTGTCTGGCCATCGTGTTCTTCGTGATATGCCTGGCGGCTTACTTCTTCGGCGTTGACCTGCTGGAAAAGGCGTTGGAAAGCAGCAGTGTGGCCGTGCGGAATCTGGCAGAGATCGTCCTGCCGGGTATGGCTGCGGCCATCCCCTGTGCGCTGAGTTCGTATCTCTTCCGTGAGCGCCGGAATCTGGTGTGTGCGGCCTACGCCTGGGTGGGCATCGTTCTGGTGTTGATGGCGCTGGTGATGATCCCCTACTGCGAGGATCTGTTTGACTATGGGATCTTTTGGGAAATGATAGGATTTCCCCTGCTGGTATCGGTTATTTGCGGCGGTGGTATCGCAACTCTGATTTACCGTCACCGTAAGTGATATAAAGCAAAAAAAATCAAAATACAAATTTTGGGAGGAAAAGAAAATGAAAAAGTTCTTAGCGGTTCTGCTGGCTCTGACCATGGTCCTTTGTCTGGCAGCCTGCGGCCAAACCCAGGAGCCCCCTGTGGAGCCCACCCCCGATCCCGAGCCTGCCGAGGTCGGTTTCACCCTGAACC
>JAKSQD010000067.1 GCA_024404315.1 Oscillospiraceae bacterium | reverse complement strand
TCTCGGCTGGTTTAACTCGTGTGGTTATGCAACTTAATTTGTTCGATTGCTATAGAAGCGACTTGTAATTTTCTTACGACCTCGTTTACCGTGTCTGGATTTGCCGTGTCCGGTTTCACCGTGTCTGGTTTCACCGTGTCCGGTTTCGGGGGGTGTGGCTGATTCACCGTGTCACGTTTGGACGGGGTGGTCTGATTCACCGTGTCCTGTTTGAACGGGGTGGTCTGATTCACCGTGTCACGTTTGGACGGGGTGGTTTCATTCACCGTGTCCTGTTTGAACGGCGTGGCTGGCACTTCATCGAGGTCACTCTGATTACAATTTGTATACGCTCCGTTATTGCTCGGAACATCTTGCTTTTCCTCCGGTTTTTCGGGGAATAACGGCACTTCTGCACCCTCATAGAGCGTGGAGGGCTTACGGCAGATGAAGTAGTCATAGCCCCCCATCTGACCGTTGCTCTTTCTCTTTCGATGTCGCAGGATATAGCCCAGCTTGCAGAGACCGCTCATCAGCTTGCGGTAGGTGTCCTCAGAGATACCCAGATGGTATGTAATGGTAGGGACATCAGGATAGGCAACACGACCAGCGGCGGCGTAGGTCAAGAGGTAGACATACAGAGCCTTCTCACGGATGGAAATACGAGGGTCTTGCATGACCAGCCGGGGAGCGAATCCCCAGCCGTCACTCAGCATCCCTTCCACTTCCAGCGTATTGAACAGGTTCTCCTGCTTCTCTGTCTGACTGTCCTGATACCGCTTGGGGTTCAGCTCAATGGTATAGACCGTTCTGGTCCACATACCACGCTTACCGTGAATCCTGCGGCTGGTCTTTGTCAGATAGCCCTCCTGAACAAGCCTGTCCATGCTGTTGTAAAAGGCGGTCTTGCCGATCTGAAGGTCAGTCATGATTTTGCCCCGTGAGGGCCATGTCTTGATGCCGCCGCCGCACAATGCACAGAGATAGGCATAGATGGCTTTGTCCTTGATTTTGAGGGCAGTGTCACGCATGGGGAATTTTGATACCATGCCATAACCCTTTGCCAGAATGCCGTCCATCTGCAGGAGGACTTCAATATTGCGTTCCTGTTCATTTCCGTTCATAAGTGAACCTCACAAATCTATCTGCGGAGCCGTTACTTCACAAGCTCCTCTCTTAGCCATTCAAGCAGCTTCTTGGCAAAATCCTCTTCCGTCTGGAAGTCCTTGACCGCCTTTTTCATCTGCTTGTAGGCTGCTTCGTCCATATCATCCACGTTGATCTTGATGGTCAGCGTCTTGGGCTTCGGCTCCTTGATGCAGCCGAGGGTCACACGCATCTGATGCTCGTCCAGATCACCATGCTTAGAGTGTTCGACCAGCTCCTCTGCCTGTGCAGGTGTAACCTTTTTAATCTGCTCTGCCGTGATAAGCTGCTCCAGATGCCGCTGTTGCGGTTCGGGGAGGACTGCCAGAGCACCGGCAGCTTCTACACTGAGAATCTTCGCATCCACTTTTTGAAGCAAAGGGGGATGCAACTCATTGAGAATCAGATAGCGGTAGATGTTTCGCTTGCTCTCTTTGGACTGCTCCGCTATCAACTGTGCTCTGTCCTGTTTCTGGCTGTTGGACAAATCGTTTCGTCTGCCTTGCTTGTGTCCGAGGGCATCCGCCATGACCTTGTAGGCTTTCGCTCTCTCGCTGGGCAGAAGGTGCTGACGCTGACGGAGGTTGGTGTCAACCACGGCGATAGCTGCGTCGTTATCGTCATACTCCCGAATGACCGCAGGAACGGCTTGCAAGCCTGCCTGACGAGCCGCTTCGATGCGGTTGTGACCGGCGATGGTCTGATACCGCCCGTCTTTGGGACGCAGGAGAACCGGTGTGAGAATGCCCATTTCACGGACACTCTGCACCATCTGAGCCATTTCCTCCTCGCCGTACATCTGGAAGGGCTGACCTTTGCCCTCCGAATCGGTGTAGGGGTCAATGAGGTTCAGGGGAATCTCTACCGCCTCACGCTCCTCAGAGGTGGGCAGGATCGGCTTCATCTTCTTGGGTGCAATTCCGGCGTTCAGTGCGGAGGGGTCGAATTTCAATCCTTTTGCCATGTTCAGCCCTCCAATCTGCCCATCAGCTCAGAGGCTGCGTCTTTGTACTTCTGACCGAGACGGCTCTTGTCCACGTTGACGAGGGAACGCCGCATGATGGTGCTGGTGTCAGCTTCAACGAGGTCAGGGATGGTGGTTTCCAGAACGATGTCACCGTAACGGGCTTTCAACAAGGCTTCGATACCCTCGCTGTTTTTGTTTCGGCGGGTCATATTGATGAGGACGGCTTCGATGTGAAGTCCGGGGTTCTCCGGCAAGACCTGTTCAATGGCTCCCTCCAACAGCACCAGACCTTTCATAGCGAAGTTCTTGGTCTGAACGGGGATCACCACACCGTCCGCTGCCATGAGAGCGTTCATCACGATGATGCCGAGGTTGGGAGGGCAGTCGATGAGGCAGTAGTCGAAGTTGAATTCAAAGTAGGCGTTGCTGAGAATACGCTGCAATATCTTCTCTCTGGAGAAGGCACACGCCATCACCAAGTCTGCCTGTGACAAGGAGATGTCAGAGGGGAGGCAGTACACACCCTCCTCGTTGACCTTGACTGCGGCACGGATGGTTTCATCCTTACAGCCCCCCTTGCGGTTGATGGCTTCATGGATCAACTCCATGATGGTCACATCGGTCTCGTCCGGCTCGCAGTTCATATAAGTAGAGAGGTTGCCTTGGGGGTCGAGGTCGATGCAGAGGACACGCTTGCCGGTCTTGGCGATGGCTGCGGCGAAGTTGTAGGTTGCGGTAGTTTTTCCGACTCCGCCCTTCTCGTTTGCGAAAACTAACTTTTTCATTTGAATACTCCTTTTTTCGTAGGGTCTTAATAGGTCTTTATGGTATTATTAAGGGGGTCTTAACAGCACTTAAATGGTTCAGAGGCAGGGTCTTAATAGGTCTTAAAAAAGCCATTTCTGCAACTTTATGATACCATTTATTGGTCTTGATTCTCAGGGAGGGAGTTTGCCAGATGCGAGGCATCCACGATGATGCGACGATCAGGGGAGATTTCCCGTGCCTCCATGAGTGCTTCGAGGTATTCCATGAGGGTAATACCCATTTGCTCCATAATGTTCCGAGTTCCGATGGCAAGCAGCTCAATGGCATCTTCCTTAGAAGCAGAATTCTGAACAATTACGGTACATTCACCAGTCTGGTCGTTCTGAATTTTCTCAAGTGAGATTTTGATTTTCATAACTTTTCCTCCTTTTCGACTTTTCGTCATTTTGAACAAAAAAAGACAGGGACGGAATTGAACTCAATTCCGTCCCTGTCTTGGGGGGATGGTCACGCTAATGACCAATGTGTGATTTGTGTAATAGAACGTGTACTGATTAAGGATTTTTTCCAACTCTTCGTCGATTTTGTCATCATCGACATACTTGGGCATAGAGCTTAATTGGTGGAGGCGACGGGAGTTGAACCCGTGTCCGAAAACGCATCCTCTGAACCTTCTCCGGGCGCAGTCAGTTATTTGCATTCCCTCGCTGCGGCGTGAACTGACACACTACACAGCTCAGTAGCTTCATAAATTCATGGTACCGTCAAAGCTTTTGGTACTCACGTTCGCCACTAAAAGGCATCACCCAGCCCGGTTCGTGGCCCTCCCGGGATCGGCGTCCGCGCACATGGGCGGATTACGCAAGCCTAATTAGGCTGCGCAAGCAACGTAATTGTCGTTGTTCTTTAATTTATAATTGCCCATTGTTGAGCGGCTGGGCGCCGCTGCCCGCTTATCCAGTCTCAACATCCCCGTCGAAACCGGTACGCCCCCTTATTGTTAGAACCATCACTCATTGCTGGCAGGCTCTTAGGGAAAACAGGAAGCACGGAACGCAAGGGGGAATTACTTCCTCCTCGGTTCCCACTTCTCGGTCAAAATCAAACCTTTTCAGGCTCAGGATACACAACGCCAAAGGTCTCCACTGTGACCTTCTTCATCATCTGCTGCTTACGGGGTCTATCATTCCAGTCACGGCGGACAGAAACGATCTCATCAGCAACTTCGATACCCTCAATCACCTTACCAAAAGCAGCATACTGACCATCCAGGTGAGGAGCGTCCTCCACCATGATGAAGAACTGGCTGCCTGCGGAATCAGGAACCATGGTACGAGCCATGGACAGAACACCCTTGGTGTGCTTCAGGTTATTCTGGAAGCCATTGGAAGTGAACTCACCTTTGATCTCATAGCCAGGGCCACCGATGCCACGACCCTGAGGGTCGCCGCCCTGAATCATGAAGCCGGGAATCACTCGATGAAAAATCACGCCGTCATAAAACCCTTTGCTCACCAGGGAAACAAAGTTATTGACGGTATTGGGAGCGATCTCAGGATACAGCTCGGCCTTGATGACCTTGCCGTTTTCCATTTCAATGGTAACAATGGGATTCTGTGCCATGGTAAAATACTCCTTTTATGTGGAAATCAGCGATACTGGTTTCTGGTCTTCATAATGCGATCCATCTCACGCTTGGTGTCACGCTCGGCGGTAGAAGCCCGCTTATCATAGAGCTTTTTGCCCTTGCAAATTCCCACTTCTACCTTCACCTTAGAATCTTTAAAGTAAAGAGAAAGCGGAATCAGGGCAAATCCGTCCTGCTGCACTGCGGCGTGAAGCTTGCGAATTTCCTTCTTATGAACCAGCAATTTTTTATCACGCATGGGATCCTTATTAAAGATATTGCCCTGTTCATAAGGGGAAATGTGCATACAATAGACAAAGAGCTCGCCATTTTTAATTTGGCAGAAGGCATCCTTCAGGTTGACCTTGCCTGCCCGGATGGATTTAACCTCGGTTCCGGCAAGAGCGATGCCTGCTTCCAGCTTCTCCAGCACAAAATATTCGTGATAGGCTTTGCGATTGCTCGCAATCACCTTAACGCCTGACTGTTTCGGCATGGAACATGCCTCCTTCCTTTCGGACTGCCAGTCTACTATAGTGAATTATAACACATTTGTCAAGTGGTTTAAACGAAATTCAAGCGTTATTCAAAAAAATTTCAAAATTTTCCTCTTTTTTGAAAAGAAGGAAACAGCCAGGCCAGGAAAGAGCCTTCTCCCTTCCTCGACCTGGCTGTTATTTTGCCAAACGACGCTAAACGCCGTTTTTATTTGAATTTAGTGGGGAACGTTCTCCAGCAGCTGGTTCTTGATGGTGTACAGCTTGGGAGACAGATCCACATAGTACTTATGAGGATTCTCGAAACGCTTGACCTCATCCCACAGCAGGTCAACCTGCTCGGCGCAGTACTTCTTCATGTCGTGGATGCTGGGGGACTGATAGACCTGTTCGCCGTTCACAAAGATGGGCTCCAGCAGAACACGAGCGGTGAAGTTATAGCAGACCTTGCGCTTCCAGGGGTTGGCGGGGTCGAACAGCTCCAAATCCTTGCTGTCGTCAATGACTTCATCGTGGACGCAGAGCACGTCAGCAAATGCTTTGCCGCTCTCATTGTCGTAGAGACGATAGACCTTTTTAAAGTGGGGGTTGGTTAGCTTTTCGGGATTCTCAGAAACCTTAATCTTGGGAATGATGTTCCCGTCGGTGTCCTCCACGGCGGCCAGCTTATAAACACCGCCAAACACGGGAGAGCTCTTAGAGGTAATCAGACGTTCACCAACGCCGAACACATCCAGTTGGGCACCCTGATGCAGCAGATCACGGATGATATACTCATCCAGAGAGTTGGAAGCGCAGATGGTGCACTCGGTCAGACCGGCATCATCCAGCATCTTACGAGCTTTCTTAGAAAGATAGGTCAGGTCGCCGGAATCGAGACGGATGCCGCACTTGGTGATACCCTTGGGCAGGAGAACTTCCTGAAAAGCTTTGATGGCGTTGGGCACGCCGGATTTCAGTACGTTATAAGTATCCACCAGCAGGGTCGCATTGTTGGGATACATCTCACAATAAGTCTTAAAGGCGGTATACTCATCGGGGAACATCTGAATCCAGCTATGAGCCATGGTGCCGATGGCGGGAACCTCATAGTCACGGTCAGCCTGAACACAAGCGGTAGCAGCGCAGCCAGCGATATAAGCGGCACGAGCGCCCAGAATAGCGCCGCCGGGACCCTGTGCACGACGAGAGCCGAACTCAGCAACAGCACGGCCTTCCGCAGCACGGACGATGCGGTTGGACTTTGTAGCAATCATAGACTGATGGTTCAAGCTCAAGAGCACAAAGGTCTCGATGAACTGGGCTTCCATAGCGGGCGCACGGACAATCATGATGGGCTCACGAGGGAAAACGGGGGTTCCTTCAGGAACGGCCCAGATATCACCAGTGAACTTAAAGTTCTTCAGGTACTCCAAGAACGCCTCATCGAAGCAGTTCTTTGAACGCAGATAAGCAATGTCCTCGTCAGTGAACTTCAGTTCCTTGATATAATCAATCACCTGTTCCAGACCGGCGGCAATGGCAAAGCCGCCCTTGTCGGGAACGTCACGGAAGAACACATCAAAATAAGAAATGGTGTCCTTCACAGGAGAACGGAAATAGCCATTGGCCATGGTCAACTCATAAAAGTCGCAGAGCATGGTATAATTTGTCTGATTTTTCATTGTAATGCCACTCCTAAATGGAATTCCTTGTAGATTACTACAATTTTTTTGGGGTTCTGATTTTTTCAGTTTCCTTTCAGCTTGTAGCCTATTATAATATTGGGGAGCGGGAAATGCAAGCGTCTTTTCATCTGTCTTGACAGAAAATAGTCTGAAATTTCCTGTGCATTTTGTTTGATTTTGGAAGCAGAACGTGGTACTCTTTGTTTTAGCCCTGTTTCTTGGGGCGTGTTTCGATTTTCTTCCATGTTCTGTCTGCTGTTGAACCGTTTATTCTAAAAGAAAAGAGGTCTTTTCCGTGAGTATGCTCCTTTGTCCTGTCTGCAATCAGCCGCTGGTCAGAGACGCAAAACGTTATTCCTGCAAAAACAACCATAGTTTTGACCGCTCAAAGGAAGGTTATGTCCATTTGCTCACTTCTAACCGGATGCACTCCAAGGCTCCCGGAGATGACAAAGGCATGGCCGCCGCTCGCAACCGCTTTCTTTCAGGGGAATATTATCGTGTGTTGAGGGAGCGGCTGGAGGCGCTTGCGCTGCGCTACACGCCGGAACAATCCCCCGTGGTGTTGGACTCCGGCTGCGGAGAAGGCTATTACACCGCCGGTGTCACCCGTGCTCTGACAGAGGCAGGCCGCTCCCCTTCTGTGACAGGTATTGACATTTCCAAGTTTTCTTTGCGGTGGGCGGCAAAACGCTCCAAAGAAGTGGAATTTGCAGTCGCCTCTGCATATCATCTCCCTGTGGCAGACAACAGCGTGGATCTTCTGGTGAATTGCTTTTCCCCGCTTGGGTTGGAGGAGTTCCGCAGAGTGTTAAAGCCCGGCGGTGTCTTCCTCTATGTGGTTCCGGCTCCCCGTCATCTCTGGCAGTTAAAGGAAGTACTCTATGAGCGTCCCTATGAGAACACGGAGGAGCAAACCGAATACGACGGCTTCCGCTACGAGGAAATTTCCCGGGTTCGAGAAGTCATTCACCTGCCTGACAGCCAGGCCATGCTGGATCTTTTTCAAATGACCCCTTATTACTGGCGCACGCCCAAATCTGGTTTAGAACGTCTGAAATCCCGGAAGACACTGGATACCGAAATTGCCTTTGATATCCATGTGTTCCGAAAATCGTAATTTGAGGCAATCCTATGTCTGTTTCTCATTTTAATCCATTTGACGAAAATTTGAATACTTCCTTTTCTTCCCACGCCTCCCAGTTGGCTCAGAAAATTGCCAGAGAGCCACGTCTCTGGCTGACACGGCTGATTTTTTGGCTGACTCCGTTTGTCGCCCTGTTCATGGTGGAAATCATGAACGAAAAGAATCCTTTTACCAACCTGAGCTTTTCGGAATTGGTGATGAATCTGATTTGGTACATCATTGCTCTGCTGGCCTTGTGGCTGGTGTTTGGCAGACGAAGGCGCTCTGTTTCGGTTTATCTTCTCCTGATGATGGCGGTGGGAGCGGTCAACCATTTTGTTCTCCTCTACCGAGGCCGCATTCTTTTTCCGCAAGATGTTGCCACTTGGCAAACCGCTCTGAATGTAGCGGGAGAATACGACCTTTCACCGGATGTTTACGTCTTGGGCTCCCTGGCCATTTTGGTGCTGTGGCTTACCCTTGTTCGGCTGGTGATGCCCTCTCAAAAACACCGGGAATATTTCCGAAACAACTGGCTCAATCTCCTTCTTCCGGTGCTGTGCGTGGGGTATACCCTGATGTTTTTCCTCTCTCCCTGGCTGCCCGCAGCCGGAATCAAAGCCCAGCAGTGGAAAACACAATCCAACGGATTTGTGCTGAATTTTACACTGGCACTTCGTTATAGCAAAGTTCAGAAGCCCGACGGATACTCTTTGGAAACCCTGGAAGACCTGACCGGCAACCTGCTGGAGGCAGATGAAGCGCCCTCTATGACGCTTTATTCTGCGCCTTATGTCTCAACTCCTTATGAAGCGGAGACCAAAGATTTTAACGATTTGACTCCTCACGCCCAAACGACCATTTTATCTCATCCAGAAGGGATTCAGCCTGTTAATCTGATTTGCATCATGGATGAGTCCTTTGCCGACCTTGCTATTTTCGACAAGCTGGAGCTGAATCAGGACAGCATTCCTTTTTACCACAGCCTCAAGGAAAACACCATCAAAGGCTGGATGTATTCCCCCGTGACTGGCGCTGGTACCGCTAATGTGGAGTACGAATTTCTCACCGGAAACAGCACTGCGTTCCTGCCAGATGAAACAACCGCTTATCAACTGTATGTACGGGAACAGATGCCGTCTTTGATCTCCTGGGCAAAAAGCCTGGGATATGAGACCACAACGGTGCATCCCTATCGCTCCTCCGGCTGGAACCGGGTAGCTGTTTACGAGGACTTCGGTGTGGATCATCAGGTATACAACACCGACTTTGTGAAGCGAGAGTATGTTCGAGGGGTCATTTCTGACGATACCGATTTCCGTTATCTGGAGGGCATCACGTCTCAGACGGAAGGAGATCGGCAGTTTATTTTTAACGTCACCATCCAAAACCACGGCGGCTACCGTCAAAGCTGGTTCAACTTGAACCATGAAATCAAGCTCAGTGGCTCCCTGGAAGGTTGCAGTGAGTACACAGAGCAATATTTAAACCTGATGAAAAACACAGACGAGGCTCTGGAATACTTACTGAGCTATTACAGCGAAGCTGCGGAACCCACCATGATTGTGTTTTTTGGCGACCACCAAGGAAAGCTCTCCTCTTGGTTTTATGAGCACAAGCTCTATCAAAAAGACCTGGATCACCGCACCTTGGAGGAACTGGAAAAAATGTATGTTACCCCCTTCTTCATTTGGACCAACTACGACAGCCATGAGGCGCAAGACGTGATGATTTCTTCCAATTATCTAGGTGTGCTCACCGCTCTTTGCTCCAATCAACCGCTGACCGGTTATCAGGCGTTTTTGACCGAACTATACGAGGAGCTTCCCGTTTTTCATACCATCGGCTGCATTGACCGGGAGGGACAATTGACAAATGACCTCACTCAGCTGACCCAAGAGCGTCAGACTTTGCTGGAACAATACCGCTTGCTCAGTTACTATAATCTCTTTGGCATCCAAAAACATCGAAACGCCGGATTAGACAACGGCTTTTTTGCCCTCAACCAGAAAAAAGGAAGCGTATTTTATGGATAAATCCAACCAATCTCTCACAGAACGTATTGCTTTTTCCTTGGAGCAGCTGCGTCTCTTCCTGACTCATTTTCTTTTTCTCGCTGGCCCTGTAATCTGTCTTTTTATCGTGGAGACACTCAACAAAACCAACCCCATTGAAAATCTGAACTGGACAGAGCTGTGGATGAACCTTGTTCTTTACGCTGTGGTATGGCTGGCTCTTTGGGTTGTTCTGGGACGCAGAAGAAGAGCTGCCGCCACAGGCAGTATGTTCTTCTTTCTCGCTGGTTTGGCAAATCATTATGTGCTGGAATTTAAAGGTATCATTCTGTTCCCGCACGATATCCAAAGCTGGAAAACCGCTTTGAACGTGGCGGGAACCTACGATTTCACGCCTGACGAGAGTATTTGGACTGCTCTTGCTCTGTTGGCAGGTTATTTGCTTTTGTTGGCCTTTGTCGCAGTTCCCCAAGAGAAACGAGAGTATCCACCAAAGCCTTTGCTGACCGTGGGAATCCCCATTGTTGCGGCAGTGACTTACTGTTATTTCTTTTTCTTCTCCTCATGGCTCATTGACGCTGGAATCAAGACGCAGCAGTGGAAAACCCAGTCCAATGGATGGGTGCTAAATTTCTCTTTGGCACTTCGTTACAGCCGAGTGGAAAAGCCTGACGCTTTCTCCTTAAACAACGTGGACACCCTCACCCAGCAGCTCTCAACGGATCGGGATTCCTCGGTCACTCTGCTGGACGACGCTTACTGCGCCACGCTCTTCGATCCCACCACTACAGACGAAAACCAGGAAGCGCCCGTTCCTCTCTTGTCCCTCCGTAACGACCCGAATGGTACCCAACCCCTGAATATCATTTGCATCATGGACGAGTCCTTTGGGGATCTCTCCCTCTTTGAAAACCTCACCACGGACAATGACGCTCTCCCCTTCCTGCACAGCATGGAGGAAAACACCATCAAAGGCTGGATGTATTCTCCCGTCACCGGAGGCGGAACGGCCAGCGTGGAATATGAGTTTCTGACTGGAAACAGCATTGCTCTTTTGCCCCCTGGTACGGTGGCCTATCAGCTGTATGTCAAAGCAGGGCTGCCTTCTTTGTTCTCTTGGGCCAACCATTTGGGATTCCACACCACGGCTTTCCATCCCTACGATAGAACCGGCTGGAACCGAGTGGCTGTCTATCACGACCTGGGAGCAGATACGCAGCTCTACCGAGAGGATGTCAAAGCTCCTTATCTGGTGCGAAAGTACATCTCTGACCAAAGCGATTTTGAAAAACTGATGGAGATTACAGACGCAGAAGAGGGCGACCGCCAGTTTATTTTTAACGTCACCATGCAGAATCACGGCGGTTATAAGCAGGGCTGGAACCACCTTTCCAAGCAAGTGGATTTGACGGGAAAGCTCTCTGGCGTGAGTGAGTACGCTACTCAGTATCTCAACCTGATGAAAGAAACCGATTGCGCCCTTGAAACGCTGATTCATCACTATGAGCAATCGGATGAGCCAACCCTGATTGTTTTTTTTGGCGACCACCAGGGAAAGCTTTCTGACTGGTTTTATGAAAGGCTGTATGGGAAAAAACTAGACGAGCGCAGCCTCACAGAGGTGCAGCGTCAGTATGCGGTTCCCTTTTTCATCTGGGCCAATTATGACCTGCCCGAGGCGCAGGACGTTATCATCTCGACCAACTATTTGGGCGCTCTGACGGCGCTTTGTTCCAATTATCCCACCACCGCTTATCAGGATTATTTGATGAAGCTCTACGAAGCGCTTCCTGTTATGGGTCGTGTGAGTTATATCTCGGCGGACGGTCTGGTGACAGAGGATGAGGAAGCACTCTCTGAGACACAGCAAACGTTGTTGGAACAATACAGAATTCTCAGCTACTACAATTTGTTCCACCGAAAAGAATCCATCGACCAGCGATTCTTTCAATAAAAATCAAACTCCTCCTTGACAAGGGCGGTTTAATCTGTTAGACTACGTTTAATCTAATAGATTAAACCATCTGCAAGGAGGAGTTCTTTTGTGCCAACACCCAAGATTTTTGAAAGCGAATACCGCTTCTGCCTGCTGCTCTGGGCAAACGAACCCATTGCAAGTCCCAAATTGACCAAGCTCTGCAAGGAGGAGCTTGGATGGAGCAAATCCACGACCTACACCGTCATCAAGCGACTCAGTGACCGTGGCGTGGTCAAAAATGAGAATACCATCGTGACGAGTCTCGTCAGCAAGGAGGAGGTGCAGGTCTCCGAAATGAATGAGATGCTGGAAAAGACCTTTGAAGGCTCCATTCCTGCCTTTATCGCCGCTTTTGCCAAGCGTCAGGCGTTGTCTGATACGGAAATCGACGAAATCAGGCGTATCATTGAAAAGTGAGGTGAAGCCCTATGGAAGCATTGTTTTTGAAGCTGATGAACCTGAGCATCAATGCCGGCTGGCTGGTTTTGGTGGTCATGCTGGTGAGAGTGGTGTTCCGCAGGTGTCCCAAATGGGTGTTCTGTCTGCTGTGGGGCATCGTGGCACTGAGGCTGATTTGCCCTTTTACGCTGGAAAGCCCGTTCAGTCTGCTGCCTAGTGCGGAACCGCTTCCCAAAGAAATCATCTATACGGCAAATCCGCAGATTCAGAGCGGTATCACCGTTATTGATAATACAATCAATCCTGTTTTGTCTGATGCACTGGCAGTCCCAGAAAACACGTTCCCCAGTGCCAATCCCTCACAGATCTGGTCGTTTATCCTTGGTTGTATCTGGGCGATAGGGTGCGGTCTGATGCTGGTTTACGGATTCGTGTCCACGCTGATGCTTCGGCATCGACTGGCAACGGCAACGCTGCTGGAAAAGGGCATCAAGCAGAGCGAGTGGATTGACACTCCTATCGTGTTCGGGTTCTTCCGCCCAACTATTTATCTGCCTTATCATCTGAGTGAGCGTGATACCACCTATGTCATCGCCCACGAGAAAGCACATATTCAGAGAAAAGACCATTTGTGGAAGGCGCTCGGTTTCCTGCTCTTATCCGTTTACTGGTTTCATCCGCTGATGTGGTGTGCCTATCTCCTGTTTGGCAAGGATGTGGAGTCTGCCTGCGATGAAAAGGTGATTCGGGATATGGAGAAGGCAGAGAAGCAGGCTTATTCTATGGCCCTGTTGAATTGCAGCACCAATCACCGTCAAAGGCTGGTCTACCCGCTGGCCTTTGGTGAGATCAGCGTCAAGGAACGGGTGAGCAATGTGATGAATTATAAGAAGCCTGCGTTCTGGGTCGTTGTGGTGGCTATCGTTGGATGTGTCGCTCTGGCGGTTGGATTTCTGACCAGTCCGAAAAGCAACGGAACGACACCGCCCTATACCAACTCTGAGATTGATTTTGACAGCGAAGCTCAGGTTCCTGCCAAGTTCAGAGCAGAAGAAGCACTTTTCTACTTCTTTGATGGATTCAGCAAGGGCGATTATGCGTCTATGCGGGACTACTGCACGGAGGATTTTCAGCAGACCTATTTCCATGAGGAAGATGTGTTCGGCATGAAAACCGCCGAGATTCAGGAGATGATCTGCGAGGAACAACCCAATGGTTCCTTCCGCTTTATGGTTGATGTCAGTATGGAACCCTCTGAGATGTCCGCACTCTACCCCGAAACCTCTACCTCCTTCTACGTTCATGTAGCAAAGGTGAATGACAAATGGCTGATTGACGGTCTTTCAACGGATGGGTTTTTTGATGGTGTCGTCGCAGCTAACGAAATAGAACCACCCTCCGCTGAACTGTCGGCTAAACTGTCAGATTATAAAAATCTTTCACCTTCGGATATCCATTCTGTGTCTGAGATTGCGGTTAAAATAGAAGATGGTACTCTTCATCGTGTGAACGACCCGCAAATCATCCAGAGAGTTATAGAAACGCTGTCAGGTGCAGAGGAAATCAAAGGAACAGGATGTCCTTTTGCTACTCCATTTTATCTGATTCAGGAGGATGGGACAACTGGTGTGATTTATCCTGCTACAGATAGTTGTGCTGTGTTCTGGTCCAACGGAAGCTATTATGATTACGGTGACGGAGACAATCTTGAGTTCTGGAATCTTCTGGGGTTAAGGAGTGAGACCGGAAAAGTGTACTTGAAAGAAGCATCATCTGAGACTCCTCTCCTAACCGAGGGCAAAGTCGCCTATCAAGCCTCTTTGAAAGCCAGAGCCTATATCGAGTTTCATAAGGATGAATACCCCGATGCTGATTATGATGAGATTGAACCGGATGTCAAAGCCGAGCTGGTAGACTCTGAGGAGTTCAAGACCAAAGCATACAAGGTTTACGTTGCATATTTCGTACCAGACACCGAAAACTATCCCGCCTTTGAACTGCTGATTGATGCCAATTCAGGAGATACCTTGAGAACGATTCCTCTAAATCGCTAAAAGGTGTTAGACTGACGCACAGCACTATTTCAACCGACACTTTAAAGACCGCCATTCTAAATCACAAGTAAAAAGGAGAA
>JAKSQD010000066.1 GCA_024404315.1 Oscillospiraceae bacterium | reverse complement strand
TACAGGGCTTGAAATCTGTTGCATCTTTCGCCAAAGAATGGTATAATGCCCCTGTCAGCCAGCAACCATCTACTCAAAACATTACGAAAGAATTGTTACTATGAGTCTGTATGAAACCACTACCCCCGTCGATGCAAAAAATGCGGAAGAATGGAACACCGTACCGGCTATTACCGTCAGCGATGTTTACTTGAGCTACCGCAGCATCATCCCCGCCGCCAAGCGGAAGGAAAACAAAGCAAAAAGCAAAACCCAACCACAAAAGAAAAACAGCCGTGTCGATCACTTCGAAGCCCTCCACGGTGTGTCTTTTGAAATCAAACAGGGAGAGATTGTGGGTCTGATTGGCCGCAACGGTTCCGGCAAATCCACCCTGCTCCGTGTTCTGGCGGGCATCTTCGAGCCGGACAGAGGCTCCGTGGATCTGCACAACCACACCGTTTCTCTCCTCGCCCTGGGCGTAGGCTTCCAAAAGCAGCTTTCAGGCCGTGAGAATATCTATCTCTCGGGTCTGCTGATGGGATTTTCCAAACAGCGCATCGACCGTCAGATTGATGAAATCATTGAATTTTCTGAGCTGGGTCAGTTCATTGACCGTCCCGTTCAGACCTATTCCAGCGGTATGCAGTCCAAACTGGGCTTCGCCATCACCGCTATCCTGAAAACTGACATCATTTTGGTGGACGAAGTGCTCTCTGTGGGTGATACCCATTTCAAAAAGAAGAGCTTTGACAAAATGAAAGAACTGATTGCGGAAAAAAACCGCACCGTGGTCATTGTCTCCCATAACACCTCCACCATCCAGGAAATCTGTGAGAAGGTCATCTGGCTTCACGACGGCGACGTGAAGATGATTGGTGAAACCTCTGAGGTTGCCTATCTTTACGAGGAATTCATGGAACATTACTGACCAAAACGGGCGGCCTTGCTCTGTCACAACTAAACAGCGAAAAGCAAGGCATCCCTCTTTTCCACATCCGTACCGCTGATGTGAAAGCTGTCTGCCTTGCTTTTTCTTTGCGCCGGATGAACCTTTCCACGCTCCACCTGCTATCTTTCCACAAAAGGAGGGTTCTGCCCATGCTTGAAACCCTAAATCACACTTACCAAGGTTTTTCAGAGACCATGAGTGCGGGTTTTCAAACCATCTTGCAATTTTTTTCTACTCACACCATCCTGTCCGGCTTTCTGACGCTGGTGCTCAACGGCGCTTGTCATTTTCTGCTGCCCTTTTTGGCGCTGCTGGTGATTGTGCGCTGCGGGCGCAGCCTGTTCCAGAGCAATTTGGAGCCGGAGTGCTGGGGAAATCTGGTGCTCTCCAACGGGAACCGTTTGCCCCTGACCCACTGGGAAAATCTGATTGGCCGTTCCCGCCTGGCTGATGTGCAAATGCTTTTCCCCAGCGTGTCCCGCTCCCATGCCGCCATGATTCGGGACAGCAAGGGCAAATGGACGCTTTACCCCTTAAACAGCAAAAACGGCGTTACGGTCAACGGCAGCACCGTCACAGAAGCCGTTCCCCTCAAGCCCAGGGACATCATTTCCTTTGGCGGCATCGCCACTTGTTTTCTCCCCTCCACCCCGGAGGAGGAGCGCCAGCAGGCCGCCCGTCGGGTTCGTCCGGGAAAAAACTTCTCCCCCAGCGTGACGCTGCTGGTGCTGACCCTGTTCCAGCTGCTGTTGTCCATAGAACTGATGACCGTTTCCGCCGCAGAACACCTCCAAAACATTTTGGTTGCGTTCGGTATTCTCATCATCATCATGTGGGCGCTGTATTTCATCTACCGCATCTTCCGCCGCACCAGCTATGAGCTGGAAACGCTGGCCTTCTTCCTGACCACCCTTTGCCTGACCATCACCGCCCGCACCTCCCCCAGCGGCCTGAAAAAGCAAACCTTCTGTGTGATTGTGGGCATCGTGTTGTTCTTCGGTTTGACCCTCTTCCTGCGTCACCCGGAATTTGTCCGCAAGGCTCGTTGGCCAATGGCCGCCGGAAGCGTTCTTCTGCTGGGTTTGAATCTGCTGCTGGCCGCCGTCCACTTCGGCGCAAAAAACTGGCTCTCCATCGGCGGCATCTCCTTCCAGCCCTCAGAGTTCGTGAAGATTGTCTTTATTCTGGTCGGTGCGGTGACGCTGGACAAAATGTTTGACAAACGCAATCTGATTGTCACGCTGCTCTACTCCGCCTTCTGCGTGGGTTGCTTGGGTCTGATGAGCGACTTCGGCACAGCGCTGATTTTCTTTGTCACCTTCCTTGCCATCACCTTTTTGAGAAGCGGCGATTTGGCCTCGGTTCTCTTTATGTTCGCCGCCGCTGTCTTTGCCGGTTACATTGTCCTACAGTTTAAATCTTACATTTTGGCTCGTTTTGCCGTTTACCGTCATGTCTGGGACGACCCCTCCAACCTGGGCTACCAGCAGACCCGCACCCTCTCCGCCATTGCCAACGGCGGTCTGTTCGGCAAGGGTCTGGGCAACGGCTGGCTGCATAAGGTTGGCGCTTCCAACACCGATTTGGTGTTTGGTGTCATCTCTGAGGAGCTGGGTCTTATCATTGCCGTGCTGGGCGTGGTGGTCATTTTGATGATGGCCGTTTTCGCCGTGCAGGAAGCCAGCGCCGCCCGCAGCTCGTTTAGCGTAATCACGGCCTGTTCCGCCGCCATGATTTTTGTGGTGCAGACCATGCTGAACGTCTTCGGTTCCACCGACCTGCTGCCCCTGACCGGCGTGACCCTCCCCTTTGTCTCCGTGGGCGGCAGCTCCATGATGTCCTGCTGGGCGCTGCTGGCCTTCCTGAAAGCCTCCGACACCCGTCAAAACGCCGCCCTCGCCGTGAAGCTCCCGCAGAAGAAGGCCAAGGACAACGCCGAAACTGATCCAGAGAGCTGGACGGAAAAAACCGGCTTCCTGTACCGCCCTCAGCAGGTGGAACAGAACAGCGACGGCCTCCCCCAGCTCCACGCCAAGCTCACCGAACAGCAGAGCGTTCCCGTGCCCGTCCCCGCCGACGAGCCGGAGGCTCCCGAGGACTTCCCAGAGGTACCGGTTTCCCAGGAACCTCCCGCTGATGCCCCCGTCAGCGATGCCGACAACTGGCAGGACTTTTTCCTAAAGCCAGAGGAATGGGAGAAGAAATGATATGAAACAGCTCAAATTCCGCACCATCTTTATTTCGTTTTTCACGCTTTGCCTGTGCTTTGGCATGGTGTTTCTGCTCGGCTCCTATGTGGTGGACGGCGATTACTGGGCCGCTCATCGTTCCGCCGGTTCCGTCACCAAGGGCACCATTACCGACCGCAACGGTCAACTGCTCTATGACTTCTCCAACGGCAGCTACAGTGACGACTATGAAATCCGTGTCTCCACCGTTCACGCCGTGGGCGACAAGGTGGGCAGCATCGCCAACAGCGCAAAATCCAAGCTGGTCGGTTCTCAGTCCAGCTTCAACATCATCACCGGCATTTCCAGCAAGGACACCTCACTCCAACTGACGTTGGATGCCAACCTGAACGCCCGGGCGTTGGAGCTGCTGGACGGTCGCAAGGGTGTCATCTCCCTCTACAACTACAAAACCGGTGATATTCTCTGTATGCTCTCCGCCCCCTGCTTTGACCCCACTGATTCGGAGGTTATCAAGGCCATCAACGAGGGCAGCGAGAAATACCAGGGCGCTTATGTCAACCGCTTTTTCTCCAGCACCTACACCCCCGGTTCTACCTTTAAGGTCGTGACCACCGCCGCCGCCTTAGAGACCATGAAGCATGTGGAGGAATTCTCCTTCTCCTGCGACAGCGACCTTTCTTATGGTGACGACAGCGTGACCTGCCCCAGCACCCACGGAACCGTGGATCTTTGGGAAGCGCTGGGCAAGAGCTGCAACGGCGCTTTCGCTACGCTGGCCAACGAAATTGGCGGAAAAACGGTTGAGGAGTATGCCAAAAAAGCCGGTCTGCTCTCTCCCATGGAGGTCAACGGCATCAAAACCGCCGCTGGCAGCTTCACCGTCTCGAAGAGCGCCATTGAAGAGGGCTGGTCCGGCGTGGGTCAGTACAAAAACCTCGTCAATCCCTGCTCTGAAATGACCCTGATGGGCTGTATCGCCATGGATGGGACTGCCGCCTCTCCCAGCCTGATTCCCACCACCAAAAAGACGATGAAGCAAGCCTCGATTGACTGGAAGCCCTCCACCTGCGAGACCGTCCGAGAGATGATGCGGAACAACGTGGTCAACCACTACGGTCAGTCGAAATTCGGAGAACTGCCGGTCTGCGCCAAGTCCGGCACTGCGGAGGTGGGCAGCGATTCCCCTCACGCCTGGTTTGTGGGCTTCGTGGACAGTGAGGAGTATCCTTACGCCTTCGTGGTCATGGTAGAGCACGGCGGCTGGGGCAGCTCCACCGCTGGCGGCATTGCGGCAGAATTGCTCAGAGCCGCTTGTGAATGATGCTTGCTCTTGTTTACTGATGGAAAGGTACTACAACAATGAACGCTTATCAGTTACTCGCCGCCGACATGGACGGCACGCTTTTGAACTCCCAAAAAGTCATCTCCCAAGGTGACACCGCCGCCATGAACCGGGCGCTGGACGCTGGAAAAGAGGTCATTTTCTCCACTGGCCGCTGCATTGGGGAACTGGAGCAATTTTTCTGCCTCTTCCCCAAAATGCGCTATGTGCTCTGTGAGAGCGGGGCCTGTCTTTACGACCTCCAGGAGCGCAAGGCCATTTACCGCCGCTCGCTGGAGCCGGACGTAGCTCGAACCATTTTGGAATATGCCTTCACGCAAGACCTGATGCCCCAGGCGCTGATGGACGACCGAGCCGTGATGAACCGAGCCGACATTGACAACCTCCCCCACTTCCACATGGGGCATTATTACGACCACTTTATCCAAACCGGCAGACTGGTTTCTTCCGTGCGTGATGCCTGCTTAGAGGCCGGCTTTGTCATGGACAAAATCTGTTTGTACCACACCTCCCCGGAGGAGCGAGCCAAAACAGTAAACTTCATCCAAGCCCAGCAGCTCCCCGTTGTGCTGGCGCTGGCGGAGGAAACCTCTCTGGAAATTTCCCCCCAGGGCATCGACAAAGGCGGCTCTCTCCGAAGGCTCTGCGCCCATCTGGGCATGGATGTTTCCGAGGTTATCGGCGTGGGAGACAGCTATAATGACCTCTCCATGCTCCGCACGGTGGGTCTGCCCGTCGCCATGGGAAACTCTGTGGAGGCCGTGAAGGAGGTCTGCGCCGTCGTCGTGGCGGATAATGACCACTGCGGCGTAGCGGAAGCAGTAGAGCTGCTTCTCCGTTGATTCACGTTTCCGCCCTTGATTCTTCCTAAAAACGTCAAAAATCCGTCTCATTGCTCTTTGAACAGAGCTTTGAGACGGATTTGTTGGTTTTATCAGGTGATAGTAAGAAAGTGAGCTGTGAGCTGCTGGAATCACCCCTCAGTCAGCTTCGCTGACAGCTCCCCTGCTAGGGGAGCCTGGAAAAAAATTCCTCTCCTAACAGAACGGAGCCAAAGGGGTGAAAAGGCGCACCAACCCTAACACCATCATCCGTTACTTGCACTTAGCCAGCAGGGTTTCCCACTTCTCGTCTACCCACTTCTGAGCCTCCTCAATGGTCCACTCATTGCCGGGCTGGAAGCAGTGCTTGAAACGACCCTGCATCTTCATGAACTCCTCCACGGGGAGCTTCTTCTTGGGCATATAGGTCAGGTGGTACTCCCCCTCCACGACCTCGTACAGGGGCCAGACACAGGTATCCACCGCCAGCTTGCAGATGGTGGCCAGCTCCTCGGCGGGATACTGCCAACCACGGGGGCAGGGGCTCATGACGTTGACGAAGCAGGGGCCTTCGGTGTAGATGGCCTTGTGTGCCTTCTCGTGGAAGTCTTTAAAGTTGCCGATGAAGGTGGTCTGAGCGACATAGGGGATGTTATGGGCAACCATAATCTCGGTCAGGTTCTTCTTGTTCTGCTTCTTGCCGGTGGATTCCGTGCCGGAGGGCGTGGTGGTGGCGTTGGCAAAACGAGGGGTAGAGGAAGAACGCTGAATACCGGTGTTCATGTAAGCCTCGTTGTCGTAGCAGAAATAGGTCAGGTCGTGGCCACGCTCCATAGCACCGGACAGGGACTGAAGGCCGATGTCATAAGTGCCGCCGTCGCCGCCGATGATGAGGAACTTGTAATTCTCGTCCACCTTGCCACGGCGTTTCATGACACGGTAAGCGGCCTCCACGCCGGAAGCGGTGGCGGAAGCGTTCTCAAAGGCGGTGTGGATGTAGGAATCCGTCCAGGCGGAATAGGGGTACAGGAAGGAGGAGACCTCCAGGCAGGAGGTGGCGTTGCAGATGACTGCCTTATCCTCGGGATCCAGCGCACGCATCATGGCACGGCAGGTGATGCCAGCGCCGCAGCCAGCGCAAAGGCGATGTCCGCCCACAAAGCGCTCCGGCTTTGCCAGTTCGTTTTTCAGACTATATGCCATGATTACAGAACCTCCTCGCGCAAATCGCGCTGACCCATGTGGAAGTAGACAGGGCCGGTGACACCGGTTGCCACAATCTTTTCCAGATGATGATAAATCTTCTCTGCGTCCTCGACAGCGCAGTCACGGCCACCCAGACCGTAAACGATGTTGATGATCTTGGGACGGTTTTCCAGATCATAGCAGGCGTTGCGGGTTTCCGCACCCAGAGGGCCGCCGCAGGCGTTGAAGCCCTCGGAACGATCCAGAACAGCAACCGCCTTACACTTGCTCAGAGCCTGAGCCAGCTCCTCAGCGGGGAAGGGACGGAACACACGGATTTTCACCAGGCCAACCTTGTGACCCTCGGCCCGCAGCTTGTCGATGGCGACCTTACAGGTACCAGCGGTAGAGCCGATGAGGACGATGGCATATTCTGCATCCTCCATCTGATACTCCTCGAAGAAGCCATACTTGCGGCCAAACTTGGCTTCGAAGTCGGCGGCCACGTCCAAAATCACCTGTTTGGCGTTCTTCATGGCCTCAGCCTGCTGAACCTTATGCTCCATGTAGTACTGGGTCACGTCGTAAGCGCCCACAGCCATGGGGTTCTCCTTCTTGAGGAGGTAGTTCTCGGGCTTGTACTCGCCCACAAACTCCTTGACGGCCTCGGTCTCCTCCAGCAGGATGTTTTCCACGCCGTGGGAGGTGATGAAACCATCCTGGCAAATCATGACGGGCAGGCGGACTTCGGGATGCTCGCCAATGCGCATGGCCTGGAGGTAGTTATCATAGGCTTCCTGGTTGTTCTCGGCGTAAATCTGAATCCAACCAGCGTCACGAGCGCCCATTGAGTCGGAGTGATCGCAGTTGATGTTGATGGGGCCGGTCAGCGCACGGTTGACGCAGGCCAGAGTGACGGGCTGACGGGCGGAGGCGGCGACGTACAGCACCTCATACATATAAGCCAGGCCAGCGGAGGAAGTGGCGGTGATGGCACGGCAGCCGGCGGACTCTGCGCCGATGCAGGCGGACATGGAGGAATGCTCGCTGTCCACAGTGACAAACTCCGTACCCACCTTGCCGTCAGCAACGTACTGGGCGAAATACTGGGGAATCTCGGTGGAAGGAGTGATGGGGAAAGCAGCAAAGACATCAGGGTCAATCTGCTTCATAGCGGTAGCGACAGCCTCGTTACCGGAGAGACGCTCACGGATGGACATTTACTTTTCCTCCTTTCCGAAGGTGATGGCACCGAAGGGGCAGACCTTATAGCAGATACCGCAGCCCTTGCAGTGGTCAAAGTCGAAATCCACACGCTTGCCGTCCACCACGGGGATGGAAGCGTCAGGACAGAAGGGCACGCACAGCAGGCACTGCTTGCACTTATCCTCCAGGAAGGCGGGGACATTGGCACGCCATTCACCGGTGATGGTCTGAGCGGCAGTGCCGCCCTCATAAATCTCGCCGCCAGGAGTCATTTCCTGCCAAGCGGAGTTGAAATTGATGTCTTTTGCCTGAATCATCCCTCACGAACCTCCTTCATGGTCATGGTCAGCGCCGCCATATTACCGGCGACCACCTGGGGCTTGGTGGCAAACTTATGCTCAAAGGAAGCCTGCATATCGGCGACGAACTGAGCCTCATCCAGCACGCCGCTGACCTTGACGATAGCGGCCAGCATGGGGGTGTTGGGGAAGTAACGACCCAGGGTTTTCTCGGAGATGGAGCGGGCATCCACGGTGCAGACACGGCCAGCATAGCCACGCAGCAGGGGGCGGATTTCCTCGGGAGCCTTGGGGGTGTTGACAACAATAGCGCCTGCGGGATTCAGGCCGGCGGTCACATCCACGCCGTGGAGCAGGGTCTCGTCCACGACAACGACGTAATCAGGGTTATAAATATTGGAATGAATGTTGCAGCGCTCTTCGCTGATGCGGTTATAGGCCGTAATGGGAGCGCCCATGCGCTCGGGGCCATACTCCGGGAAGCCCTGTACGAATTTGCCAGCGGTGAAAGCGGCATCTGCCAGCAGCAGGCAGGCCGTTTTTGCACCCTGACCGCCTCTTCCGTGCCACCGGATCTCGGTCATGTTGTTCATAGTTAGAATTCCTCCTGTATTCAGGGCGGCGATGAAACGTCCCCTGAGCATCCCGAATGCGTCCTTTTTGTCTCATCCTCGACCGTATTCGGAAAAAATAGGCAAAAAAAGACACCCGTCCGTAAAAGGACGAGCGCAAAAAATGCCCGTTATACCACCTGTTACTGCATACTGCCATATGCGCCTCCGGTAACGGGGAGACCCGTCGGCTCCTACTGAAATGGTTCGGGCCGCAGCTCAGGAGTGATATTCTGACAGATTACCCGTGTCAGGCTTTCACCAAATACCCGACTCTCTGCAAACGAGTGTTGTTCTGTCCTACTGTCTCCGTCACAGCCTTTTATAACAAGTGAAATTATATGTGATAAAATGAAGTTTGTCAACCGTTTTCGATAATCCGGGAAAAAATTTCCACTTTCGTTGCCTCTAATTCTATTTTTGAACATTTTGTCAACATTCTTTAGTTATAATATCTGTATCTTTCATAAAAGCACAAAGACTATTTTGCAATTTAAGCAAAATAGTCCCTGTCATCTATTGCAGCTATTGTTATGCGAATCAAGCAGTAGCAAAATTTCCTCCTTTCATGATCTCCACTCCAACTCTCCACACTCAAAAAAGGCGCGGCGCAAACCGGAATAACCAGCCTGCGCCGCATGTGATTGTGAGAGAAGATAGCAATTTATGGGTTCCCCATGCCTCGTCCAAAGCATGGGGAACCTTTTACTCTGAAAAGAAACAGGAATTGGTCAGATTAGCAGACACCCTGAGCCAGCATAGCGTCAGCAACCTTCAGGAAGCCAGCGATGTTTGCACCGGCCTGGATGTCGCCGGGCATACCGTACTTGGCAGCGGTGGCGGCGCAGGTAGCATAGATACCTTCCATCAGACCCTTCATCTTGGAGTCAACCTCGTCGAAGCTCCAGCTCAGGCGCTCGGAGTTCTGGGACATCTCCAGGCCGGAGCACAGAACGCCGCAAGCGTTGGAAGCCTTGCCGGGGCTGTACAGCAGGCCAGCGCCCTTGATGACAGCGATTGCCTCGGGAGTGCAGGGCATGTTGGAGCCTTCGAAGACACCAATGACACCGTTAGCGACCAGAGCCTTTGCGGACTCCTCGTTAATCTCGTTCTGGGTAGCGCAGGGCAGAGCGATGTCAGCCTTCACAGTCCAGATGCCGGTGGAGCCTTCCACATAGGTGGCGGTGGGGACATAATCCAGATAGGTCTTCAGAGCGGCACGCTTCTGCTCCTTGATGACCTTGATGACCTTGTAGTCAATGCCGTTCTCGTCAACGATGTAGCCGGAACGGTCGGACATGGCGATGACGGTGCCGCCCAGCTGGGTGGCCTTCTGGTTGGCGTAGATAGCGACGTTACCGGAACCGGAAACGATGACCTTCTTACCCTCGAAGCTCTTGCCGTTGTCCTTCATGTAAGCGTCAGCGAAGTAGCACAGGCCATAGCCGGTAGCCTCGGTACGAGCCAGGGAGCCGCCATAGGACAGACCCTTACCGGTCAGGACGCCGGTCCACTCGTTCTTCAGGCGCTTATACTGGCCGAACATATAGCCGATCTCACGGCCACCCACGCCCTTGTCACCTGCGGGCACGTCGGTGTCAGCGCCGATGTGACGGAACAGCTCGGTCATGAAGCTCTGGCAGAAACGCATGACCTCAGCGTCAGACTTGCCCTTGGGGTTGAAGTCGGAGCCGCCCTTACCGCCGCCCATGGGCAGGGTGGTCAGGGAGTTCTTAAAGATCTGCTCAAAGCCCAGGAACTTGATAACGGACAGGTTGACCTCGGGGTCAAAACGCAGGCCGCCCTTGTAGGGGCCGATGGCGGAGTTGAACTGGACACGATAGCCGCGGTTAACCTGAACCTTACCAGCGTCGTCCACCCAGGGAACACGGAACATGACAGCACGCTCAGGCTCGACGATGCGGCCAATGATATTCTGCTGCTCATAGCGGGGGTCAGCCTCGATGACAGGAACCAGGGTCTCCAGAACCTCGTGGACAGCCTCCAGGAACTCGGTCTGCTCGGGATAACGGCCAGCCAGATCCTCATAAACACCATTCAGGTATGCGTTGTTGATAGCCATAACAATTAACATCCTTTCCTTGTGAAGGGGTACGAACCTCCACACGATACAAGATACCTCAGGCCTTCTGTGCCTGAAGGACGGGAGCGCTTCTGCGTCCTAGGCGTGTCCTCTGAAGAGTTCACAATCACTTTCTCTTCCAAGCCGAACACGATGACGCAATTCCTTCCCTCTCAGAAAGAATGTTGCAAGCCGCTTTTCGCCGTCGCAGACTATATTACATCATCCTGCATAAAATTGCAAGTAAAAATTTCAAAACCATCATTTTGAATCATGATATTCATTTTTTTGCCTTGTTTTTGCAACAGCTCCCGCTTTAAGCTGCAAATTAACCATCTTCACCCTGCATTTTGCACAGCATCTTGCAAAATGGGACGCAAGGTCGAATTCATGACCGTATTTTTCCAAAGTGTTTTTCGTTATATCGCACAAAGTGCCATCATTTCTTTTTTATTTTCCAAATCGGAACCCTTCTGTTTTCCGCCTTTTTCTTTTATTTATTGACTCATTGTCAATTTTTGCGTAGAAATTACATATTGCGTTTCTTTCCCAACCGACAAAAAGCCCGCAAGACTGATTTGACAGCCTTACGGACTTCGTTTTGTCTCTGACAGGGACACAAAAAGGAAAAATCGTTCCTTTTCTCAAAGATTGCCCAGACGAGTTTTAAAATTATGGTAGTCAAACGCCCTCAGCAGCTCCGGCTCCTCTCCTATTTCCCAGCGGTAAATGGAAGGCAGAGGCATTCCGTTGAAGGTGTTATTCTTGCAGGTGGTATAGATGGCCATATCGCCAAAGAGAAGCAAATCGTCCTCTTGCAGAGGCTCCTCGAAGGAAAAATCACCAATGACATCACCGGCCAGGCAGGTGGGGCCGCCCAGACGGTAGGTAATCGCTTTTTCCCCTGCCTCGCCGCCGTTGTACATGGGGGGACGATAGGGCATTTCCAGCACGTCAGGGGTATGACAAGCGGCGCTCATGTCCAAAATGGCGAGGTCTGTTTCTCCGTTTTTCAGCACGTCCAGCACACGGGTGGCCAGATATCCGGCGTTTAGGGCGACCGCTTCACCCGGCTCCAAATACACCTGCACATTCCACTTCTCCTGTGCCAGACGGATGCACCGTTCCAGGCGGGGAACGTCATAATCCGGGCGGGTGATATGATGGCCGCCGCCCATGTTGAGCCACTTCATCCGGGGCAGAATATCCCCAAACTGTTTGTCAACCGCCGCAAGGGTGGTTTCCAGTGCGTCGGAATCCTGCTCGCAAAGGGTGTGGAAGTGGAGGCCGTCCAGCAGCGCCACCAGCTCCGGGGTCATTTTTTCGTTCCACTGGTCACGGGTGGTACCCAGGCGGCTGCCGGGGGCACAGGGATCATAAATATCATGTCCCTCCTGCGTGGAACACTGGGGGTTAATGCGGAGGCCGACGCTTTTTCCTGCGTCCTTGGCCTTTTTTGCGAACTTTTCCACCTGGCGGGGAGAATTGAAAACGATGTGGTCAGCGTAGCGCAGCAGCTCGTCCAGCTCATCCTCCCGATAGGCTCCACAGAACACATGGACTTCCTTGCCAGGCATCTCTTCCGCTCCCAGGCGAGCCTCATAAAGGCCGCTGGCTTCGGTGCCCGCCAGATAAGGAGCCAGAATGGGATAGGTGTCAAAATTGGAAAAGGCTTTCTGAGCCAACAGAATCTTGCAGCCGGTGCGCTGCTGCACCCCCAGCAGAATTTCACCGTTTCGGCGCAGCTGCGCCGTGTCCAGGATGTAGCAGGGGGTTTTCACGCCGCTGAACAGGGTATCCGGGCGCTTGCCGTCCAAGCCAGCAAAGGGGGGACGGGTGTCAATCAATTTATCGTTCATCTTTTCTCCTACACCATGCCAGTCAAGGGCAATCCCACATCAGAAAAAAGCGTGGCATTGCCTGAAACAGTCTGTTTTTTCGCCCCTCAGTCAACAAGCACGGGCTCATGGCTCTCGTTCTTGGGCAGGCCGTACTTGTCCAGCGCCTCAAGGAAGGGATCGGGATCAAACTCTTCCACGGTGTGAACACCCTTGGTGTTCCACTTGCCGGTCAGCAGCATCAGAGCGCCACACATAGCGGGAACGCCGGTGGTGTAGCTGATGGCCTGAGAGCCCACCTCACGGTAGCACTCCTGGTGGTCGCAGACGTTATAGATAGAATAGGTCTTGTCCTCGCCGTCCTTCTTGCCGGTGAAGATGCAGCCAATGTTGGTCTTGCCGTGGGTGCGGGGGCCGAGGGATGCGGGGTCGGGCAGCAGGGCTTTCAGGAACTGGATGGGAACAATCTCCTGACCGTTGAAGTTGATGGGAGAGGTGGAGAGCATTCCCACGTTCTCCAGGCACTTCATATGGGTGAGGTAGCTCTGGCCAAAGGTCATAAAGAAACGGATGCGCTGGACTTCAGGAATGTTCTCGGCCAGGGACTCAATTTCCTCGTGGTGGAGCAGGTACATATCCTTGTGACCCACCTGGTCGAAGTCATACTCCCGCTTGATGGACATAGCGGGAATCTCCACCCAGTGGCCGTCCTCCCAGTAGGAGCCGGGAGCGCTGACCTCACGGAGATTGACCTCGGGGTTAAAGTTGGTAGCGAAGGCATAGCCGTGGTCGCCGCCGTTGCAGTCCAGAATGTCGATGGTGTCGATGGTGTCAAACTCGTGCTTCTTGGCGTAAGCGCAATAAGCCTGGGTCACACCGGGGTCAAAGCCGCAGCCCAGCAGAGCGGTCAAACCGGCCTGCTCGAACTTCTCCCGGTACGCCCACTGCCAGCTGTAGTCAAAGTAAGCAGAGAAACCGGCCTCCTTGCAGCGCTTTTCGTAAATGGCACGCCACTCGGGGTCATCGGTGTCCTCGGGCTCGTAGTTGGCGGTATCCATGTAATTCACGCCGCAGGCCAAACAAGCATCCATGATGGTCAGATCCTGATAAGGCAGGGCAATATTCATGACCAGATCGGGTTTGTAGTCGTTGATGAGGGCAATCAGCTCCTCCACGTTGTCGGCGTTGACCTGAGCGGTGGTGATTTTGGTAGCGGTTTTGGGGGTCAGCTCGGCGGCCAGCTTATCGCACTTGGACTTGGTGCGGCTGGCAATGCACAGCTCCGTGAAAACCTCGCTGACCTGACAGCATTTGTGGATGGCAACTCCGGCCACGCCGCCGCAGCCGATAACAAGAACTCTGCTCATAATGATTTCTCCTTTTTTGTTGTGTATGAATCCCATCTCCCCAGAAAGGGAAAACAAAGAGGTTGTGTTACTTGGTAAAAATCAGCGATTGCCCATGATAAAGAGCATCAGCTCCCGCAGCACCTTACAGGCGGTGGCGGTGGAAACGCCGGTGGTATCCAGCATAGGAGCCAGCTCATTGACATCAGCGCCCACCAGATTCAGGGTTGTTACCTGCTTCATAGCTTCCATGAGCTGGAGGAAGGTGACACCGCCTGCCTCGGGGGTTCCGGTGCCGGGGAAGCAGCTGGGGTCGAGGCAGTCCAGGTCAATGGTGAAGTAGACGGGTACGCCGGAGGCTTTCAGCTGGGCGACACACTCGGTCAGGCCATCGAAGGACAGGGGGTGCATATCGGTGTGCGCTTTGGCGAAGCGGAACTCCTCCCGGTCGCCGGAACGGATGCAGAACTGATGGATTTTGCCGTCTCCAATGAGGTCATGGCAACGGCGCAACACACAGGCGTGGCTCAATTGAGCGCCCAGATAGTCGTCTCGAAGGTCGGCGTGAGCGTCAAAGTGGATGATGTGCAGGTCGGGATACTGTTTCAGTACCGCACGGACGGCGGCCAGCGTCACCAGATGCTCACCGCCCACCATGAGGGGGAATTTGCCATCGTTCAGGATGGTTTCCGCCCGCTCCTGGAGGTCGGCCAGCGCCATTTCAGCGGAACCAAAGCACAGTTCCAAATCACCGCTATCAAAAACAGCGTAATCGGTCAAATCCCGATCCTGATAGGGGCTGTAGGTTTCCAGCCCAAAGCTCTCGTGGCGCATGGCGGCGGGGCCGAAGCGTGCGCCGGGGCGGAAGCTGGTGGTGGAGTCGAAGGGTGCGCCGTAAATCACCAGCTGGGCTTCCTCATAGGAAGCGTCACAGCCGATGAAGGTTTCAAT
>JAKSQD010000065.1 GCA_024404315.1 Oscillospiraceae bacterium | reverse complement strand
ACTGACGAAAAATATCCTTTGTTATCGGCATACGCCGGGATACGAAACAGCCTCTTAAAAACGGTTGATTTTTTTCAGCCTCGCCAAGGGAGCGGCTTACAAGGTGGCCTGCATGACCGCCTTGATGGTGTGCATACGGTTCTCGGCCTCGTCAAAGACAATGGACTGCGGGCCTTCAAAAACCTCGTCGGTGACTTCCATGGAATCACGGCCAAAGCGTTCGCCCATCTCCTTGCCAATGGTGGTCTTATGGTCGTGGTAAGCGGGCAGGCAGTGCATAAAGCGGCACTGAGAGCCGGCGTTTTCCATCAGCTCCTGGTTGACCTGATAGGGAGCCAAAGCGTTGATGCGCTCTTCCCAAACCTCCACAGGCTCGCCCATGGACACCCACACATCGGTGTAAATGACATCAGCGCCCTTGGTGGCCTCCATGGGATCCTCGCAGAAGCGCAGGGTAGCGCCGCTCTGAGCGGCAATCTCTTGGCACTTGTCAATCAGCTTCTGGTCAGGGAAATACTCCTTGGGTGCGCAGGCGGTGAAGTTCAGACCCATCTTGGCACAGCCCACCATCAGGGAGTTGCCCATATTATAGCGGGCATCACCCATATAAACAAAGTTGATGCCTTGCAGATGGCCGAAATGCTCCTGAATGGTCAGGAAGTCGGCCAGAATCTGGGTAGGATGATATTCGTTGGTGAGGCCATTCCAAACGGGAACTCCGGCGTATTTTGCCAGCTCTTCCACAATTTCCTGACCGAAGCCACGGTACTCAATGCCGTCAAAGATGCGACCCAGAACCCGTGCGGTGTCCGCAATGGATTCCTTCTTGCCGATCTGGGAGCCGGAGGGATCCAGATAGGTCACGCTCATGCCCAGGTCACGGGCAGCCACCTCAAAGGAGCAGCGGGTGCGGGTGGAAGTCTTTTCAAAAATAAGAACAATGTTCTTGCCAACGTGATTGGTATGGGGAATGCCAGCCTTTTTTTGTGCTTTCAGATGGGCTGCCAGTTCGAGCAAGCTACGGATTTCCTCGGGAGAGTAGTCCAGCAGCTTGAGAAAGTTTCTGCCTTTCAGGTTCATGTTTGGTTCCTCCTGTGGTATCATATGGGACGGATCCCGCTCCGCACTCCGAGGCAGTCCGTTTTCTGCCAACGTGCGGAAATGCGTAAAAAAGAAATCAACGTAATGATATAACAATCCAAAGGATTTCGCAATAGACGAAATACCCAGCGTCTGAAAAGAAGTTCCTAAATTGACCGACAAGGTAGACAAACACGATCATTTCTGCTATATTAAGAGCAACTTATCACAACATTTTTCAAAAGGAGCAACAACGACATGCGGAACACCACATTATGCTATATTGAACGAGATGGATGTTATTTGATGCTCCATCGGGTGAAGAAACAGAACGACGTAAACCATGACAAATGGGTGGGCATCGGCGGAAAATTCGAGGACGGCGAGACACCGGGAGAATGTGTCATCCGGGAAGCGCTGGAAGAAACCAACTTGACGCTCATTGCACCGGAATACCGGGGGTTAGTGACCTTTGTTTCCGACCAGTGGGAAACCGAGTATATGCACCTGTTTCTGGCCAAAACGTTCACCGGAACCCCGTTTCATTCGGATGACTGCAACGAGGGAAGACTGGAATGGGTTCCCATTGAGGAGGTTCCCAACCTCCCCTGCTGGGCGGGCGACCGCATTTTCCTGCGCCTGCTGCGGGAGAAGCTGCCCTTCTTTTCCCTCAAACTCCGGTATGAGGGAGAAACGCTGGTGGAGGCCAAATTGAACGAGGAAGCGTTGGCGCTCCATTCAAGCGCACCACAAAGCTTTTGTCCATTTAGGACTGATTGGAGGAAAAACAATGAGCGAACAGTACAAAAGAATGGTGGCCGGTCTGGTCTATGACCCCGGAGACGAAGCCATCATGACCGAGCAGCTTTCCTGCTTACAGGGAATGTATGATTACAACGCAACCGGCGTGGAGCAGATTGGTCAGCGCAGCGAAATGCTGAAGGAGATTCTGGGGGGATGCGGCGAGGGCTGCTATTTTGAGCCGCCCTTCCGTGCCAATTGGGGCGGAAAGCATCTGTTTTTGGGGAATCGGGTTTATGCAAACGCAAACCTGACTTTGGTGGACGACGGAAACATCTATGTGGGCGATGCCGTGATGTTCGGCCCCAATGTGACCATTGCCACGGCTGGACATCCCATCCATCCGGCTTATCGTGCCAAGGGTCTGCAATTTAACGCAGATATCCACATCGGAACCAACGCCTGGATTGGTGCCAGTGTCACCATCTGCCCGGGCGTGACCATCGGCGAAAACTCCGTGATTGGCGCTGGCAGCGTGGTCACTCGTGACATTCCCGCCAACGTGGTGGCAATGGGTGTCCCCTGCCGTGTGGTGCGTGAGATTACCGAACAGGATAACGAGACCTGGTTCCGTGGCCGGAGGCTCGATGTAGAGTAATCCGCTCCTTGGAAGCAGGAAAGATAAAAAACGTGACAGATAGGCTCTTAGAGCAAAACAAAAAACCGGCGACTCGTAAAGAATCGTCGGTCTTTTGTTATCAGTCGGAACGCCGGGAGTCGAACCCGGGGCCTCATGGACCCGAACCATGCGCGATACCAAACTTCGCCACGTCCCGATAGCGAATCTATTATATAAGAACCCCACCCGATTGTCAAGGGAGAATTTCAAAGGAAAAGCGGTTCTATTTCCGCCATTTTTCACATAAACCTGCACCAGAGGTGATGACTATGGCTCAAAAACGCCGCTCCCGCCCCAAACGCCCCCAACAAAATGGCCCTCTGCTGCGTCTTGTGGCAGCAGGGGTGCTTTTTCTGCTGTGTTTGGGAATGAAAACCTGTTTCCCCGACCAGGCGCAGCAGTGTCAGCAGCAGCTAGCCGCCCTGCTCTCCTCCTCTACGGACTTTCACGCCGCCTTCTCCCAACTGGGTGAAAAGCTGGATTCCGGCGAGGACATGATTGGGGCGGTGGGTAACTGGTGCGTCACCGTTTTTGCACCGGAGCCGATGACGCTGGAGGAGCCAGAATCACGTCCCCCGTCCTGAACGCCTACGGCCTCCGCCTGGGGCGCTTTTCCTGTTCCCCCGGTGTGCTGTTCGCTGCCGCCGCATTGCTGTATTTTGGCTGTCGTCCGCTGCTGGCGCTCTGTCTGACCGCTGCTCTGCTGCACGAATGGGGGCATCTGCTGATGTGCCTGACGCTGAGGGTTCCAGTGTATCGGCTCCGCCTGACGCTTTTGGGGGCAGAGCTGCGTCTGCACAGCCGCAGCGAAAGCGGCCTGGAAGAAGTACTCATCGCCCTGGCGGGGCCGTTGGTGAATCTGCTGACGGCAGGTGTGGTGCTCTCTCTGCCCCATCCTTCGGAACGGTTGCTCTTGCTGGCGGGAGCCAGCCTGCTGCTGGGGCTGTTCAATCTGCTTCCCGTTGCGCCGCTGGATGGAAGCCGTATTTTGCACGGCGTGCTCTCCTTATGGAGTCTTGCTCTGGCGGAAGAAACCACCGCCATATGCACCGGCGTGGGGTGCTGTCTGCTGCTGATTCCCGGCCTGCTGTGCGCCTGGAAGGGCAATCCCTCCCTGCTGGTCGTGGCGGTATGGATGACCCTCAGCGCAAAAGCTCCAACAGGCGCAGCAGCACCTTGGCGGTCATACCCCAGATTACCTTTTCTTCCCAAGTCCAAATGACGGTGGGGCGTTCCCGGCGGTAGTGCGGCAGAAATTCGGAAAGCTCCGGCGGACAGGCAGCAGGGTCGGGTATCATGGCGTAAGTGGCTCGTTTGGGCGGATGGGCGCAAAACCAGCTCAGTGGAACGGTGAAAACCTCCGCCACCTCATCCCGCTGAACACACAGTCCGTCCAGCGACTCCACAGAGGCCAGAAAGGGATAAACCCGCTGACCAGAGCTGTGAACAATCGGATCCAAAGCGGCCAGGAAGTGAATTTTCTCCTGCTGGATGCCCAATTCCTCCTCGGTTTCTCGGAGCGCACAGCTCCAAGGCTGCTCTCCCGCCTCAATGCCGCCGCCGGGGAAGCAAATTTCGCCCGGCTGGTGAGAGAGGTTCCGGGAGCGCTTCTCCAAAACGACGCAGGCTTCCCCCTTTTGCTCCGTCAAGAGACACAAAACCGCTGCTTCTCTGGCTGGTTGGAGCGGATGGGGGGTGTAATGTTTCATGGTTTCCGCAATATCTTTGAGTTTCATCGTAAAAAGAGACCCCTGACGTTTCCATCAGGGGCTTTTTGTCATGGGGTTGCAGCTGCCACAAGCAGCTCGCCGTTTACTGAGGGAAGATGATAGCCAGCATTTTAGCGGTCTGATTGGTGTTGTTTGCGACGCTGTGGCTCTGGCCGTCGGCGGTAAAGACCACATCACCGACTCGAACCGTGTGCAGCTCGCCGTTCTGGTTGACCTCGATTTCACCTTCCAGGACATAGTAAACTTCAGCGTTGGTGTCATGGGTATGAAGGCCGATGGTACGACCCGGCTCGATGGTGAAAACGCAAAACAGGTCGGTGCGGCCAGCGGTCTCTTCCTTTTCCAGAATGTGCTCCTGGTAAAGCTCACCAATGCCGCCACGCAGGCCGGTCACGCTGGCATGACGCATTTCTTCCTTGGTTTTAATCATGTCATTTCCCTCCTGAAAAGGATATTTTTTCTCATCATTCAATGAAATCAAAAGCGGCACAGCCACAAAGACCATGCCGCTCTAAAAGCTTATCCGTACTTACTTACGCTTTTCAAAAATCTTGAAGATAGCGTCAAAGGGATCCTCTTCCTCCTGAACAGGCTTGGCGGGAGCAGGAGTGGGCTCCACAACGACAGGAGCAGGAGCGGGAGTAGGCTCCACAGCCGGAGCGGAAGGAACAGCCTGAACAGCGGGTGCTGCGGCAGCCTTCTCAGCAGCCAGCTTGGCGGCACGCTTGCGCTTCATCATCTCATTGAAGGAAATCTCTTCCTCGGGCTCCTCTACCTTATTGCCCTCATCAAAGCCGGTAGCAATGACAGTGACACGAATTTCGTCCTCCAAGGACTCGTCGAAGGTAGCACCGAAGATGATATTTGCGTCGGGGTTGGCATTCTCCTGAACCAGAGTGGCGGCGATTTCCACTTCCTCCAAACCAATGTTCATATCGCCGGTGACGTTGACCAGAACGCCACGAGCGCCCATGATGGAGGTCTCCAGCAGGGGAGAAGAAATGGCCATCTTTGCGGCCTCTTCTGCCTTGTTTGCGCCTGCGGCACGACCCACGCCCATGTGAGCCAGGCCAGCGTCTTTCATGACACTGGTAACGTCAGCGAAGTCCAGGTTAATGAAGCCGACATTCTTAACCAGGTCGGAGATGGACTCAACGGCCTGCTTCAGAACATCATCAGCGATTTCAAAGGCATTGGCAAAGGTAATCTTCTGGTCGGTGGCGTGCTTGAGGCGGTCATTGGGGATGATGACCAGAGAGTCCACCTTCTGCTTCAGCTCGGCAATACCCTCTTCCGCCTGGAGCATACGACGACGACCCTCAAACTTGAAGGGCTTGGTCACGACACCAACGGTCAGGATACCCTTTTCACGGGCGACATCTGCCACAATGGGGCTGCCGCCGGTACCGGTGCCGCCGCCCATACCGCAGGTAACAAACACCATATCCGTATTTTCCAGCGCCTTATCCAACTGGCTACGGCTCTCCTCGGCGGCCTTACGACCCACATCGGGGTTTGCGCCAGCGCCCTGGCCATGGGTCAGCTTTTCGCCGATCTGAATTTTATAAGTAGCGTTAGAGCTATCCAGCGCCTGCTTATCTGTATTGACTGCAATAAAATCCACACCCTTGGTGCCGGATTTTACCATTCTGTTTACAACGTTATTACCGCCGCCGCCAACGCCGATGACCTTAATGCTAACGACGCTTTCGGGCTCCATTTCAAATCCAAAAGGCATAATTGGTTTCCTCCTATGTGCTGCTCATGCAGAGATAATCGTCAATTATAGTTTATTAACATTTTAAAGGATATTCTCCGAATGGTCAATACCTTTTTTTTCAAGAATTTTGAATTAGATGTGGATGACCGTCGGAATACGTCATATCCAAAATACCAGTGTCTTTTTCTGACCAATTCTGTGGGAAATAGTCCGTGAGCATTTTGGCAAAATAACGCATATTATAGCGAAAATCCCCGTGAATTGGCAGAAGAACCTGTATTTTTCCACCATAATCCATCATCAGTTCACGATCAGAGCTAGCATCAATGGCAACAATCATGTCCTGTAGGTTCTGTTCCCGGACAGCCTGGAACAATTGCATGACACCTTCCTTCTGTGCCTGCTGGCTGGGAACGTCTTCCTCGGTTCCGTCCGGCACTCGCATTCCCTGACCCACCTCGGGCTGAATCATGGTCAGGCCGCTGAGGATGGCACAGCCCTGGCTGCTTTCGCTCTGCTCCAACAGGCGGCAATTGTCATCAATCAGCCACCAAGTACCGCTGTCATCCTGAATGGCAGCAGCGGCTTCACTCTGCGAGATGGTCAAAACCAGCGTGCCGGGCAAACGGCGCCGGATGGACACGTCAGAAACATAAGGGAGCTTTTGCAGGATACCCGCAGCCGCCCGATTTTTGTTTAGCAGACACAGGTTGTCACCAATGCGGATTCCGGCTGCCTGCATATATTCCTCTGTCGTGTAATGATCCTGGTCAGAATCGGAGGCTCCGCTCCCCGCCGTATCTCTCACCAAAATCTGAACCTCATCAATCTTAAAAAAGATGACACATCCCAGAAAGATGGCTCCGGCGGCGATGATTCCTGTCAAAAAAATATACAGTTTCCACGCCTGGCTGTTTCTCCGTTCCCGGCTGCGATGCCGTCTTTTCGCCATAGTAAACCTCCATTGACCGCTTGGAAGATGGAATGAAACAGGAGCAGACTGCCCTCTGTTGGCCAGTCTCGCCGCCCTGCACCGTTTCCCTCTTCCAAAGAAAATTGTTTGCTATTTTTGAGCGTATCCACAAATAAGGTGTAGCGCTTTTTTGTGGATACGCTCTTGTTTTTTTGCTTCTTCGGCTCCCGTAGCAGGGTTTCAGCGGTTGATGGAAGCGCCCAACTGACCCAAATCCTCCACCAGGGAAGCATATCCCCGGTCGATGTGGCGCAGTCCGGTGACAACGCTTTCCCCTTCCGCAGCCAAAGCACCCACCACCAAAGCAGCACCGCCTCGCAGGTCTGCCGCTTCCACGGCTGCGCCATGCAGGAGTTTTTTTCCTTCCACAATGGCCACTCTGCCTTCCACACGGATTTCCGCTCCCAAGCGAGCCAGCTCCGCCGCCTGACGGTAGCGGTTTTCAAAAATGGTTTCCACGAACAGGGTCACGCCTCGGCTTTTGCAAAACGCCGCCATGACCATGGGCTGGGCATCGGTGGGAAATCCGGGATAGGGCGCTGTGCGAATAGGAGGAACGCTCCGAAGCGGCTCTGTACAGCGGAGCGTGACACGGTTCCCCTCCCCTGTCACCTGACAGCCGCCCTTTCGGAAGGTTTCCGTAATGGGCAGCAGCCACCGAGGATCCACGCCGAGCAGCTCCACCTCTCCACCGCAGGCAGCGCAAGCGGAAAGATAGGTTGCCCCCACAATGCGGTCAGAAATCACCGTGTGTTCCCCGTCATGCAGGGGCTTTCCGCCCCGGATGACCACCGTGGAGCTGCCCGCCCCGGTGATTTCTGCACCCAAAGACCGCAAAAATTGCTGCAAATCGACAATTTCCGGCTCTCTGGCGGCGTTACAGATGACCGTTGTCCCTTTTCCGCCGCAGGCAGCCAGCATAATATTCTCCGTCGCTCCCACGCTGGGGATGCTGAGGGAATGCACCCTGCCGGTGACGATGCCTCGACAGTGGAGCGTACCGCCTCGCTCTTCGACCTCCACACCCATGGCTCGCAGCGCATCCAGATGAAGGTCAATGGGTCGGGGACCCAATTCGCAGCCGCCGGGATAGGAGAGCTTCGCCTCCCCACAGCGAGCCAAAATCGCCCCGAGAAAAATGACCGATGAGCGCATCTCCCGCATGAGCGGGTCAGGTATATCGGTTCGGCTGACAGTAGCAGCATCCACCGTAATGGTGGTTCCTGTCCGGGTGACAGCGCAGCCCAAATGCCGCAGAATCGCAATAGCGGCATCCACATCAGACAGCGCCGGGCAATTATGTATCACACTGACCCCAGCGTTCAGCAGCGTAGCGGCCAGAATGGGAAGGACGCTGTTTTTTGCTCCTTGTATCTGAACAGAACCCAAAAGGGGTCTGCCGCCCCGGACACACAGTCGTTCCATAGAGAAATTCCTCCCTTTCGGATGGATTTTCCCCATTCTATGCGCCCCATTCGTGAGACGTGCATCCTTTCCCCTTGGCGCTTATTTCATCAAGCCCTTGAGGGTCTGATAGATGCGCTCGTTGGCGTTGCTGACAAACAGGCGCTTCAGCTCCTGGCTCATCTGGCGCAGGGAATCGGGCTGGTCAAGCATGGTTGTGACCTGGGCATAGAGCGCCTTACCGGAGCACTCGCTCTCCAGCATCAGCTTGGCCGCTCCCTGATCGGAGAGAACACGGGCGTTTTTCTCCTGATGGTTGGCGGTGACGTTGGGAGAGGGCACCAAAATGCTGGGCTTTGCGATGGCGGAAATTTCAGCGATGGTGGAAGCACCGGCACGGCTCAACACCAGGTCAGCGGCGGCCATGACCACGGGCATATCATAGATATACTCACGAATATCGACATTGGGGTACTGAGCGAGGTCAATACCACGGTCGGCAATGCCTTTCAGGACGGAATCATAATACCGAGTACCCACGCCATAGATATGATGGAAAGGGGTTCCGGCCTTGCATTCCCGCACAACAAAGTCAATCATATACTCATTCATGACCTTTGCGCCCAGGCTGCCCCAGGTGGTCACAACAACGGGCTTGTTATCGCCAAAGCCGAGCTTGACACGAGCCTGCTCACGGGTGCAGGCAAAGAAATCCTCACGAACGGGCGTACCAGTTACGGCTACCTTGGACTGGTCGGCATAATGGCTCTTGCTCTCCTCGAAGCCCACCATCACGGTGTTCACCACTTTGGAAAGGCGCTGGGTGGTCAGGCCGGGATAGGCGTTGCTCTCATGGACAGCGGTGGGAATGCCCATCTTCGCCGCCTGATTGACCACAGGGAAGGAGGCATAGCCGCCCGTACCAACCACCAGATCCGGCTGGAAGTCCTTGAGAATCTTTTTGGCCTGAGCGGGAGAGACAATCAGGTTTTTGACCGTCACCAGGTTGTGCTTGAGGCTGTTGAGGTTCATGGAACGGTAGAAGCTGGAAATGGTGACAGTTTTGATGTCATAGCCGGATTTGGGAACCAAACGCTCCTCCATGCCGCCGTCTGCGCCAACAAACAGAATCTCGGCGTTGTCCCGCTCCTGGAAAATGCCAGCCAGCGCAACAGCGGGATTGATATGTCCGGCGGTTCCGCCGCAGGTAAATACAATCTTCATAAGAATTTTCTCCAATTTGTTCAGAAATAGTGTGGCCAATCCCGCATAGCGGGGATGAATATGCTGCGCCGAACTGTCACAGGGATTTTGACGGCGTTCCAACCCTTCGCAGTTACTTGGGCGGGGCAATCTGCCGGGAAACGGAGAGAATCACGCCCATTTCCGCTAGCTGAATGAGCAGCGCCGTACCGCCATACGAGAAGAAGGGGAGAGAAATACCCGTATTGGGGATGAGGTTGAGCACAACCGCCATGTTCAGGAAAACCTGAACGGCCAGAACGGTGGTGATACCCACCACCAGCAAAGAACCAAAGCGGTCACGGGAGTGAAGCGCCAGCCAATAGCCACGAATGACCAGCAGCGCAAACAGAATCACCAGCAGCGTTGCGCCGATAAAGCCCAATTCCTCGCAGATGACAGCAAAAATGAAATCATTTTGCTCCTCCGGGAGGTAGAGGTACTTCTGACGGCTCATACCGAAGCCCAGGCCGGACAGTCCACCCGAGGACACCGCATAAATCGACTGAATGGTCTGATAACCGGTATCGGATGGGTCGCTCCATGGATCCATCCAAACAGCGAGGCGGCTGCTGTTGTAGCCCAGCACGCTGATAGCGAACCAGCCCACAGCGCTCACCAGTGCGCCGCCCAACACAAACCAGCCCAGCTTGATGCCAGCGGCGAACAGGATGGAAGCGCCCGCCGCACAGATCAAAATCGCACCGGAAAGGTGCGGTTCCCAGGCCACCAGACCAGCAACCAACACCAAAACAACGCCGTAGGGAACCAGCTCGGCCAGGTCGCTCTGATAGGCCAGCAGACGAGCCTGTTCCCAATAGTACGGAAGGCGGCGTTTGAATTTGGGCACGCCGGAGCGGCGCTTGGAAAGTCCCGCCGCAAAAAACAGAATCACACCCAGCTTGGCAATCTCGGAGGGCTGATAAGTAGGGCCGAAGAAAATACCAATTCTCAGCCAGCGGCGGGCATGGTTGGCCACGACACCGATGCCGGGAATTTTAACCAGAATCAGAAGCAGGAAGGAAAAGGCCAACACCGGAACGGAATAGATTCTCATCTTCTGATAGTCAAAGTGAGAAATTCCCAGCATGATGGCAACGCCCACCAGAGCAAAGCCGGCCTGATGCTTAAAAAAGTAATAGGGATCGCCCATTTTGCCCTCTGTCGGGTTATATCCGGCAACTTTTTCATAAAGAGCGGCGTAGGACGACGCGGACAGCAGCATAATCAGTCCGATGCCCAGCAGCAGCAGCACCAGCATCAGAAAAGGCAGATCCAGAGGCCCCTTTGCCAGTTCCGCATGGCGCATCCGTGTCCGCTTTTTCGATTTTTGTTTGGTCGCCAATGGAATACCCCCTCAATCAAGTGTGGAGTGTGGAAGAAAAAGCGCAAAGCGTGGAAGGGACAAACCGTCCTTGCCCCTCCCCTCGCTGACGCTGAACAAAACTCAGCGGGAAAGCACGCCCAGATAGGCCAGCACGCACATCACAGCGGTCACGCCGGTGAAAACCGTGAACAGCTTATACTCGCTCCAGCCGCCCATCTCGAAGTGGTGATGGATAGGAGCCATGCGGAAAATGCGCTTGCCGTGGGTTGCTTTGAAGTAAGTGACCTGAATGATAACAGACAGGGTTTCACAGATATAAATGATGCCAACCAAAATGAGCACAATGGGCATATTCAGCGCAAAAGCCAGTCCGCAGACCATGCCGCCCAGAAACAGAGAGCCGGTATCACCCATAAAGACCTTTGCGGGGTGGAAGTTGTAAATCAGGAAGCCAGCCAGACCGCCCAGCATTGCAGCGGAGAGGATGCCCAGCTCCGTCTTGCCCCACAGAACAGAGGTGGCCAGATAGAACGCCATGACAGGCATGGTCACGCCGGTGGCCAGACCATCCACGCCGTCGGTGATGTTGACAGCGTTATCCGTGCCGGTCATGACAAAGGCGGCAAAGACCATATAGAAAATCCAGGGAACCTGAATGGTGACGTTGACGAAGGGAACATACAGCTCAGAGGCCAGATAGCCACTGTTGCGCAGCAGCAGGATGCAGAGGATGGAAGCGGCCAACTGGAGCAGGAACTTCTGAGCAGCGGTCAGACCCTCATTCTTGTGGAAGCGCACCTTAAAATAGTCATCAATAAAGCCAATGACACCGTAAATAAAGGCAAAGCCAAAGACAATCAGGGCGCCAAAGTTACCGGCCATAAAATCCGCCCAGCCCAGCACCAGCACAGCAATCAAGGTGCCGAAGATGAACATAATACCGCCCATGGTGGGGGTGCCCTGCTTGGCCATATGCCACTTAGGGCCGATCTCTTTGATGGTCTGGCCTGCCTTCAAAGCGTGCAGGAAGGGAATGACCACCTTGCCCAGCAACCAGGTCAGGACAAAAGAAACAATACACGCAGCAATGATCCTCATTTTTATTTTCTCCTTTTTCTGCCGTTTCCGGCTCTCTTTCTGATGGATGGTATAGGAACAAACGCAATTCTAAGAGCCAGGCAAGCGGCGTGCCGCTTCTTTACGGATAGGCTCTAAAGGTTACTATAACCCCGAAAACAAAAGAATGCAATGGCCTTTTCCCCGGCCAGGTAGAGACTTTTCTCCGTTTTTTCACAAGGAATCAGTAGATTTGTACAAACCGGAGCCGTTCTCTTGCTCAAATGGGAACGCCTGCCTTGCGAAGCACGGTTCGCTCGTCAAAGGCAACCTCTTCTTCGCCCACGAGCATGGTATCCCGGTCTCCCCTGCCAGCCAAAATCAGCAGGTCGCCCGGCTCTAACCACTGCAACGCCCGGCGGATGGCCTTTTCTCGGTCGGGAAGCACCGTTCCTTTTCGCCCCGTCATTCCGGCTCGGATATCCCGGCAAATCTCCTCTACCGGCTCCGTTCTGGGGTCGTCGGCTGTGAGAATGACCCGATCCGCCATGCGGGAGATGACCTCTCCCAGCGGCTTTCTCTCGCTGCGGTTTCGGTCTCCCGGCGCTCCGCAGACTAGCAACAGCCGTCCTTCCACCATCTCCCGGGCGGTCAGCAGCAGATTTTCCATCTGCTCCGGTGTACAGGCGCTATCAATGAGCACGCCGCCGCCCTTTGGCAGGGTGTGCAGCTCCATACGCCCGGCAACGCCGCCAGCACTGCCGAGAATGGCCGCCATGCGGGGCAGCGGAATCCCAAACCAATGTCCCACCGCCAAAGCAGCCAGGCTGTGATACAGTCCAAAGCCGCCGGGAACGGGAAGGCGCACCCGAGCGATTCCCTCAATGGTCAGCGCCTCAAACTCGATGCGGTCGGGTAATACCCGGAGGTTGCGCCCGTTGATGTCGGCTTCCTGGCGCTTTTCGGCGTAGGTGTGCCGTTTCCCCGTCCAGCGCCCGGCCAGATAGCGGCCTTCCTCGTCGTCCACGCTGCAAACCAGAAGCTCACAGCGCCCGGCCAGAAAAGCGCAAACCCGCTCCGCTTCCACGCAGTCCTGGAGGCTAGTGACAACCGCTGTCTGAAAGCGCAGTCCTTCCGAAAGCCCCGCTTCCAGCATGGGAACGGTCATGGCCACAATGACGCCGGTACAGCCAGCGTGTTTCATGCTGCCCAAAGTAGTCGGCAGCGCTTCCTTCCAGTTGCTCCACTGGGGAGCGGGAAGGATTTTTTCGTCTAGGTAGCTGTGTCGTGTGGTGATGAGGCCCAATTTCTGGTCTGTGCCCGCCTCCAGCATCCGCCGCACCAAATGCGCCGTGCAGGTTTTGCCAGCACCGCCAATCACCGCAGTCAGCGGCATTCCCCAATCAATCATCAATTTCCCGTCCTGCGAAATCGTCAACTGCGCTATCCATAAAGTAGGCCGTAACCACAGTGCCTCGATCCACAGCGCTGCCCTCTCTGGGCTCCTGCCGATAGGCTCGTGTACCGCTGCTATAGTAGCTGGAGGAGCCGGAGACGGCCATATAAAGCTCCTTGGCGCTGAGGGCATCCTTGGCCTGCTCCACGGTCATGCCGGAGAGATCGGGAACCACCACTTGAGATTCGGGAACCTCCTCGCCGCAGTACAGGATTACTTCGCTTCCACCGGGAATGACGGTTCCCACCTCGGGACACTGACCGGTTACAACATCGCCATCACCAACGGTGCGACAGGTCAGATTTTTGTTTTTGAGGTCTTCCTTGACGTAGCTCAACTTCCCGTTCTTGTAGTTGGGCATGGAGACGCTGGCACCATTCAAATCGGCCTCGGTGTATTCCTTCTCAAAGCCCTGATAATCCAGAATGTCGGCAATGAGCTGGCCAGCCAGCGGGGCGGCCATGTTACCGCCGGAGATATAGTAGCCGGTGGTGGAATAGTAACATTGGCTGTTGGGAATGGCCACTTGAGGGCCGTCAAAGGCCATCAAGACGATGATTTGAGGGTTATCGGCGGGAGCAAAGCCCATAAAGGAGGCGACATAGCGATCCTTTTCCAGCGTCTGGGAAGTACCGGTCTTGCCGCCGATGCGGTAGCCTTCCACATAGGCATTTCTACCGGTAAAGTTGGTGACAACGCCCTCCAAAATGCTGGCGCAGCGCTTGGAGGTCTCCTCGCTGATGACCTGTCGGACGGGCGTGGTATCCGCCTGATAGATATAGTCACCGGACTGGTCTGTGATGCTTTCCACCACATGGGGGGTATAGAGATATCCGCCATTGATAACGGCATTGATGGCGGTGATGAGGCTGATGGGCGTGACGGTGAAGCGCTGGCCGAAGGAAGCCGTTGCCACCTGAATGGCTCCAAATTGGTCATAGTCCCAAATGACGTTGGCGGACTCGCCGGGCAGGTCAATTTGTGTGCTCTCCATGAGGCCGAAGCGCTCCATGTAGGAATAGAAGGTCTCACGACCCAGCCGCTCGCCGATGTTCATAAAGGCGGGATTGCAGGAGTGACCCACGGCCTCCCCCAGCGTCTGAACGCCATGGCCGGAGCGGTTGGAGCATTTGAGGGTATGTCCTGCCATTTTCACAAAACCAGCACAGTGAAAGGTGGTTTTCTCGTTGATGAGCCCCTCCTCGATGCCAGCGGCCAGAACCACAGATTTAAACGTGGAGCCGGGCTCGTAGGTGTCGTTCAGCGCCTTGTTGCGCCACATTTTATTTTGAGCAGCGGATTCGTCTATTTTGCCGCTTTTGACCTGCTGTTTCAGCACATCATCCACAATGGCGGTGTAATCGTTCAGGTCATAGGTGGGGCTGCTGGCCATGCCACGAATGGCGCCGTTGCTGCAATCCATGGCGATGACAAAGCCGCCATTCTGCACGTCGTATTCCTTAATGCCCCATTCCAGAGCGTCCTCACACATTTTCTGAATGTTGCTGTCAATGGTCAGATGGGCGTGGTTGCCGTTTTCTGGGTCATAGATGTTCTGATAAAAATTCATCAGGTCGGTACCCTTGCCGTTTTTGGCTGTGACCACCAGACCGGATTTGCCGGAAAGCTCATCCTCCAGCTCGGCCTCCACGCCGTAAGCGCCGCCGTTGTCGTTGGCAAAGCCGATGATTTGGGAGGCCAGCGTGGAGAAGGGATAGAAGCGCTTGGAGGTCAGCTCCAAATAGACGCAATAGGAAATACCGTTCTCGGAGGTAAACTCCCGCACAGCCTTTTCGGTTTCCATATCAATCTTTCGAGCTACGACCTTATAGGAGCTTGCGGTGTTGGAGCAAATCTCCATCAGCTCCTCCTCGGTGGAGGTGCCGAGGATATGCGGCAGACGAGTGGCAATCAGTCCGGCCACGTCTATGGGCTGAGTGGTTGCCGCTTCCAGCAGCTCCTGGCTCGGTTCCTTGCCCTTAGCCCGCAGGTGGGTCACTTGTTTTTGGGCATCGAGCATCTTTTTATTCAGCTCTTCCTGCTTTTCTGCCACGGCTTTGGCAGAAACCACCACGTCATAAGTCTCCGAGCTGATGGCCAGCGGCGTGCCGTTGACATCCGTAATCTGACCACGCAGGGCGGCCACGGGATATTCATTGGTCTGCTGACTGATGACCTTTTGGCCGATTTCCTCATGCCGGTTAATCTGCCAATCCCACAGCTTATAGAGAATGGGCAGGAACATCAAAACGCCGCAGACCACCATCAGGAACATGGTGCGGCGCAGAATCAACCGTCTGGCCTGTCTGCCTGCGCTGACTTTGACGGCATTCACAGCGGTCAGGCGGCTATTCTGCCGACTGGATGCCGGTTTGGTTGTACGTTTCTCCTTGTTCATGACACAAACCTCTGAAACAATTCATAATTCATGATCCATCTCATCATGAATGAGCAAGCGTCTATGCGTAAAAGGGTGCGCCGCTGACTGACCGACAGGCTCTTAAAAGACGCTCTAAAAAGGGGCGTAAGAAAAGTTGTTTTTCTCACGCCCT
>JAKSQD010000064.1 GCA_024404315.1 Oscillospiraceae bacterium | reverse complement strand
ATTGTGCGGTGTTGCCTTAAAAAAACAGCAAAATTCCACAGCAAAACAGCAAAGTGAGAACCGCTGTGATGTACATCAATTGGTTGGCACGGAGAATATCCACCGTTTCAATGGGGCGGAGGTCGTCACCAATGGTTGGTTTGATGACCAACTGACCAAAATAAAAATTGCTGCCGCCCAATTGCAGCTCCAACGCACCGGCGCAGGCGGCCTCCGTATGGGCGGAGTTCGGGGACTTGTGGTTAAGGCGATCCCGACGGAAAATTCGCCAAGCGTCCTTAGCGTTCAGGCCAGCCAGCAGCGCCGCCGCACACATCATCATACCAGAAAAACGGGCTGGAATCCAATTGACAACATCATCCATTTTTGCGGCGAACCAGCCCCAATTTTCGTATTTTTCGTTATGGTAGCCCAGCATGGAATCCATCGTATTGACCGCTTTATAGGCAACACCGCCCACCGGACCAAACAGCGCCAGGAAAATCAGCGGCGCAATCACGCCGTCAGAGGTGTTTTCCGCAACGGTTTCCACCGCCGCCCGTGCCACGCCCGCCTCATCCAAGGAGGCAGTATCCCGCCCCACAATCATGGAAACGGCATATCTGGCCTCTTCAATGGTTCCATTTCTCAGGGCGTGATAGACTTTGCCGCTCTCTGTGCAGAGGGAACGTGCGGCCAGCATATAGCAGCTGATGACCACAGAAAAGGCAAACCACAGAACAAAATGAATGCGTTTGCAAATAGTAAGCAGAAAAATGGTGCAGATAACAGAAATTCCAACAACCAGAACCCATTCCACCACGCCGCCCAATCGTTCCCCCTTTGGGGTTTTGGGAAAACAGGGACGAAGAAGCCTTTCCAGCTTTGCAATGAGGGTTCCCATCCAACGGATGGGATGAGGCAGGCTGTACGGGTCGCCCACCAGGGCATCAAGCAAAAAAGCTGCAAACAGAATGCCAGCTCTTACCATATGCGACCCTCACCAATCTGAGAGAGCACCTTTAATTCTAAGGTTTCAGGATGAAATTCCACCTCAAACCCGCCGCAATTGGCGCATTCCCATTCAAAAAAGCTCTTCTCTGGCACGCCATATTGAAACAGAAGTGCCATAAAAACGCCGCCGTGAGCAATCAAAGCGCCGGTGGAAATCTGCTCTTGCATGACATCCTCTGCGATTTCGCTAAGACCTGCCGCCACTCGATACAGAAGATGCTGCAAAGATTCTCCGCCCGGAAAACAAGCGTCCGGGTGATTTTTCAGCCAACCGTCATAAATGGAGGGATCGTTGATCTCCTCCCATGTTTTTTCCTCGCAGTCGCCAAAATCCATCTCTCGGAAGGAATCCATGCACTTTTTTTCCTGATTGGGATAGAAGAGGTCAGCGGTTTGACGGGCACGGAGCATACTGCTCACCCATATTTTTTCAACCGGAGGAAGGGATTTGCTCCGCTCCTTGGCCTGCTCGACTCCCAAGGGCGCAAGGGGCTGATCGGTGGAGCCAATGTATTGTTTTTTTAAATTTCCAGGTGTAGCGCCATGGCGCAAAAGGAGTAATTTCATAAAAAGTTCTCCAAAGCTGAGATATTTTATTTTAAACGCATAGGAATTCCGCAAAAAATACGTTCTACGCTTTCAGCACGCTCTGCCAGCCAGCAGCAGAGACGCCCCACGGTTTCCCGCCAGCGGCGTTCTTCTCGGTCAATGGGAACCACGCCGCATCCGACCTCATCGCAAAGGATGATAATATCAGGGTTGTTCTGAAGGAGCATTTCTGTCAGAAAAAACGGGTCTTTTTCTTCTTTGAGCGCAGCTCGAACCGCACTTTCTAAATGTGTAAAGCATTTTGCCTTGCTTGCTTTTTCGAAGCTTGAAGCCCTCTCTGTTTCCTCGAACCCATAGGCTTTCATACTATAAAGCATTTTTCCTTGTCCAACAGCGCCAATGATGAGCCGCATTTCACACACCTCCTGTCAGTGCAAGGGCGAAAATCATCGTCAATTCTAGCATCTGCAAGTACCATCCGGCCAAATCGCCGGTAATGCCGCCAAACTGATGTTGACTCATCCGGTAAAAATAGGCTGACAGCAGTGCGGAACTGCCAGCAATCCAGCATCCAATCCACCCATGAGTCAGGAAAAAAGCAAGGCTGCCCGTCAGCCACAGACCAGCGGCGACGACGTTCCACTTTCCTGCGGCGGCATCGGTGAAGGTGGCCAACAGTCCACTTTTTCGTGCATTTTTTCGAGTGACAGCGGCCAGAGAAACCCAGCTCCGGGAGCAAACCGGAATAACAGAAAGGAATGCGATTGTTTCAGGGCACAAGTCAACGCTGCACCAGCAGGCGGTCAGAAAAATCAGATAAAGGATGCAGCCAATCACGCCGAAAGCGCCGATGTGCGGATCCTTCATGATTTCCAGCTTTCTCTCTCTGGGCAAATTGGAACCCAGAGCGTCGGAGACATCGCATAGCCCGTCCAAGTGGATAGCTCCCGAAAGAACGATGGGAAGCAGCATGGCAACAACAGCGGTCAAAATGGGCGCAACGTTGAAAAAGATTGCCATTTTGAGCCAAGCTGCTTGCAGACATCCAATCACCACTCCCACCAACGGGAAGCAAGCGAAAACCCATTGCATACTCTTTTCGTCCCATTCCACCCGTGGCATGGGAATTTTGGAGTACATCGCAAAGGTCAAGGTCAAGGATTTAAAAAAGTTCACGCTGCGCCCCTTTCCAGCAGATGGGGATTCCAGCCACAACTTCATAGACCGCATCCGCCCGTTCCGCAAGTGCCCGATTCAAACGAGCCAGCAAATCCAGATATTGGGCGGTTTCCTCGGCATATTGGATGCCGTCGGAAAACAGTTCATTGGTGACAACAACCAGATCCTGTGCCCTGGCATTCAAAGAGAGAATTCCGTTGAAAATCCGCTCAAAAGCGCCCTCCCATCCCGCTCCGCCAAAGCATTCATTGGCGGTTAGGTTGGACAAATCCTCCAGCAAAAGCACAGAGTCGGATGGAAAAACAACCTCTTGAACATTTTTTGTTTGCTCAATGGTGACAAACCCTTTTTCCCGCCGCATCTCCCGATGGCGGCAAACCCGCTGACGGTCTTCTTCTCCCCAAACCTCCATGGTAGCCAGGTAAATACGATGGGCTGCGGCAGACTTGACCACACATTGCTCCGCAAAAGCGGATTTTCCACTGCCGGAGCCACCAGAAATCAAACTCATCATGTCTGCACCGTGTATGCCTCCAGGTCGATTGCTGCAAAGGAAGGGGCTTCCTGATAAACGGCCAGCGCCATATCCAACATGGGCATCATGGCAACAGCGCCGGTACCCTCCCCTAGCCGCATTCCCGCATGGATGATGGGCGAAAGCCCCAGCGCTTTCATGGCCATATCGGTAGCGGGTTCCTCGGACTGATGGGTGGCAATCAGGTAAGGCTGAATAGCGGGACAAAGCCGAACGGCCAGCAGAGCGGCAGCGGTGGCAATCAATCCATCCATGAGCACCGGAATCTGATAGAGTGCACCGCCCAGATAAAGTCCCACGATACCGGCAAGGTCAAAGCCGCCCACTTTGGCAAGTACGTCCAGCCCGTCCGCTGGATTGGGACAATTGACTGCAATTCCGTCAGAGATGGCTCGAATCTTGCGGGAAAGTCCCTCCGAAGAAAGTCCGGCTCCTCGTCCCGTTACCTGCTCCGGCGGGACGTTCAGCAAAACCGAAATCACAGCGGCAGAAGTGGTGGTGTTGCCAATGCCCATTTCGCCCGCAGCGAGAAGATGATACCCCTTTTCTTTGCAATAGCGAGCCATTTCGATGCCGACAAGAACCGCTTGTTCCGCTTCCTGACGGGTCATGGCTGGTTCTTTGGCGAGGTTAGAGGTTCCCCGACGAACGCAACGGGAAATCAGATTGGGTTCTTCCACCGCTTGCGCCATACCGATATCCACCGGAATGACATCCGCTCCGGCAACGTGCGCCATGCGGCACACTGAAGTAGTGCCACGGGCAAACCCACGGGCTACGATGGCGGTGACTTCCTGGCCACTTTGTGTCACTCCTTCGGCGACTACGCCATTATCTGCGCAAAAGGGCACAACTGCTTTTTTCCGCAGCGTTGGAAAGGGCGTTCCGGTGATACCGGCAATCTGGGTGATGATGTCTTCCAGCTTTCCCAAGGAGCCCAGCGGCTTGGCGACACTGTTCCAGTTTTGACGGGCTTGTGCCATGGCGGTTTGATCCAACGGCTGAATTTGTTCGAGATACTTCTGTAACTTCAAGATTGCTTCCTTCTTTGATGGTCAATTGCTGCCCGCAAAAAACGCTGAACCAGTTCCGGTTTTGCGGGGAAATAGAGGTGAGGAAACCCAGCATAAAGCGTTTCCGTGGCAATGGCACAGCGCCAGCCTCGGCTGGAATGTGGTTTTTGCGCCTGGAACGAATCTCCCGGATTGGTGCAGTCCCAGTAATGGAACTCATGCGCCGGGAAGCTCTCCCCTTTGCCACAGAGAAGATTTTCTTTTCTCGCTGTCATGGTGATGTAACCAAAGCGCTGCAAACGAGGGGTTTGATACCCGCTTCCTGAAAAAACACCGCACATTTCATGGAGAGTTCCATGCTGATCTTCCAAGGACGACTGCAAATAGAGAAAACCGCCGCACTCGGCAATGGTAGGCAGACCATTTTGGATTTGCTGCCGGATGGAGCGTCGCATGGTTTGGTTTTGACTGAGCTGCTCTGCATAAAGCTCCGGGTAGCCGCCGCCAAGGTAAAGAGCGTCACACGGGGGAAGCTTGTCCTCTCGCAGTGGGGAAAACTCAACGATGTTTCCGCCGAACTGCTGCAAAAGCTCCAGATTATCTCGATAATAGAAGCAAAAAGCTTCATCTTTGGCAACGGCAATCACCGGATGATGCTCCGCTGTCATTGCTGCGGGTTGAGGGGATAGCGTCCATTCAGGCGCTGACCGAGCCAGCTCCTCAATGGCAAAAAAATCAAGGGTTTTCCGGGCAGTTTCCGCCAGCTTGTCCATTTTTTCTTTCAAATCGCCGATTTCTCCGGCGGTGAGCAAGCCGAGGTGACGGCTCTCAATGGCGCAGTCTGGCAGCTTGGGCAGATACCCCAGCACGGATAGTCCGCATTGCTCCTCAATCACGGCCTTGAGCCGGGAATAGAGCATGGGGGAACACTGGTTGAGCAGAACACCCCGAATACCGCTTTTCTCCCGGTACGACAAAAAGCCGTTGATTTCTGCGCAGATAGAAACGCCTGTCCCTCTTGCGTCCAGTACCAAAAGAACCGGCGTTTGCGTCACCTGAGCCAGCTCCCAGGCGGAGGCTTGGCTGGTCATGGCGATTCCATCATAAAAGCCCATGGCGGCTTCCAGGATGGTCAACTCCATCCCTTGGGCATGGTGCTGCAACAGCTGGCAAATCTGCTCTTCCGATGCGAAAAAAAGGTCTAAATTACAGCTTTCGGTTCCAATGATTCGACTGTGGAACATGGGGTCGATGTAATCCGGCCCGCTTTTGCAGGCCATGAGATGATACCCACGGTTTTTCAGCTCCTGCAAAATGGCGCAGGTCATCATGGTTTTGCCGCAGCCGCTTTTTGTCCCCGCAATCATGATTCTTGGCATCATACGGGATTCTCCAACGTGATGAGATAAACCGGGTTTTCCGCTCGCATCATGTGATAATGGGCGACGGAATGGGAGCGGCTAACAGAAACCTGAATCAAATCGGTGTCCTGAAAGCCATAGAAACGGATGACATCCAGGGCAGCAGAGAGCGTTTCCAACGTGATGGCGGCAATGACAATGCGGACAGCGGGATTTTTGTCCAGCGCCATGCCGATGATTTCCCGGAGCCTGCCGCTGCTTCCACCGATGAACACAGCGTCGGGCGCAGGCAGCGTCGCCAAAGCGTTGGGCGCTTGTCCCTCCACCAAATAGAGGTTAAAAGCCTGAAATTTATCCCGGTTTTGTTGAATCAGTTGACAAGCCTCCGGCTTTTGCTCTACAGCAAAGACCCGTCCTTCCGGCAAGCAGAGGGCACACTCCACCGAAACGGAGCCTGTTCCCGCTCCAACGTCCCACACCGTGTCCTGGTTGCACAGACGAAGCCGAGAGATGGCCAGCGTGCGAACCTCTTCTTTGGTCATGGGAACCTTTCCTCTCAGAAAGGCATCATCCGGGAGACCTGGCGCTTGAAAAATCGGCTGAACCGGCACATGGTTCTCCACCAGAAGCACCGCAAGGTCATCAAAGGAGTCCTCTGCAAGCTGCTGAACGGTTCCAGAGAGAATCCGCTCCTCCGGGTAAGAGAGCCACTCCCCTGCCCAAGCGGACAGATGGCCAAAGCCAGCATGAACCAGCTGTTGACAGAGCTGCTCCACCTTAAAACCGCTCCCACCCGTGAGAACGAAGGTTTTGGGGTGACTCTGAACCGCCGCAACGATGCCGCCATCCCGCCCGTGACAGGAGATGACATGGGCATCCTGCCAGGTTTTCCGACATTTGGCAGAAAAATAGGAAAGGGAGGAAATACCAGGAAGACTGATAACCTCAAAGTCCTTCAAATAGGGATAGAGGTTTTTTGCGCCGCTAAAAAAGCCGATGTCCCCAGAGAGCAGAACGGAAACCTGTTCTCCATCAAAACGGCAAATGGCCTCCGCAATGTCACGGGACAGCACGAGCGGAATTTTGGGAACATCCAACTCATCAAACTCATCCAAAAGGCGCTGCGCTCCCAGAAGAAGCTCACTTTCCTCAATGGCCTGTTCCGCCTGGCGTGTCAAAAGGCTGCGGCTGCCCATACCTGCGCCGATGAGATAAACTTTCATGTTCAATCACCTGTATTTCTCTATGGCTTGCTCCAGCGTGAGGCCAGTTTCCTGTTGGGGACGATCAATCACCAGCAGCCGAGCGCCTGCCCGCTTTGCGGCCTCTGCTTTTTCCTGAAATCCACCAGCCCGCCCGGAGCGTTTGGTCACAAGGGTGCAAATGGAAAACTGCCGCAGAAGAGCAATATTTAACTCGGTAGAAAACGGGCCGTGCATTGCAATGATATGATTGGGCGGATAGCCCAGGGACAGCGCCTGGTGAAGAGAGGCTTCACTGGCCAAAATGCGAACCCACACCCGTTCTTGATAGTCGGGAAGTGTGGAAAAAATGGCCAAATCCTTGCTTCCCGTGGTCAAAAGAATGTTTCCTGGAAGGGCTTGCAGCCGTTGGGCGGCCTCTGTCGGCGTGGCAGCTTCCAGGCATTCCCCTTCCACCTGACTGTCAGGCCGGAGAATTCTTTCATAGGGAAGGCCGACCTGTTCTGCCGCCGCCCGGATGGTTTTGGTGACTTCTGCCGCATATGGATGGGTAGCGTCCAGAATATGGGAGTAACCTCCCCGTTCCATCTCTTGGCGCATGGCGGAAACATCCATCCGACCGGTTAAAATACGAATCGGAAGCCCCTCCAGCATCAGTGCGCCATAGTCTGTGGCAACACTGACTGTTACCTCATGCCCCGCTTGGGAAAGCGCTCTGGCCAAATCGACCCCTTCCCTGGTTCCCCCAAAAATCAAATAATTGCTCATCGCTGCAAGTACCCTCTGGGTGTGACCAGCTTTCCATTGATCACCGTGGTTTGGCTGCTGCCGATGAACACGGTGGTAAACATATCCACTTGTGCTTCCCGCAGCTCCGCAAGGGTCAGAACAACGCTCTCTTCTCCTTCACGGCCAATCTGTTTCACATAACCACAGGGCGTATCAGGACTGCGGTAGTTGAGTACGATGTCACAGGCACGGCGGAGGTAATCGCTGCGCTTGCGGCTGGACGGATTGTAGAGGCACAGAACAAAGTCCGCACGAGCGGCACAATCCAGCCGAGTTTCGATTTTCTCCATCGGGGTCATCAAATCAGAAAGAGAAATCACGGCGAAGTCGTGGGTCAACGGTGCGCCCAAAACCGCAGCCCCACCTGTGGCGGCGGTCACGCCGGGAATCACCTCAATGTTGATGGGTGGGAATTCACTGGACAGCTCATAGCAAAGAGAAGCCATGCCATAAACGCCGGGGTCGCCTGAGCAGACCATGGCGACCGTTTCTGTCTGAGCGGCTTCCAGTGCCATGCGGCACCGTTCCTCCTCCTGACGCATCGGAGTCATCAGAATGCGTTTTCCCGGGTAATCGGCTTGAATCAGCCGAATATAGGTTGTGTATCCGGCCAGAACCGTGCAGCTTTCCAGCGCTTCTCTGGCACGAAGGGTCATATCTGAGCCACCACCTGGGCCAAGTCCCACAATATAAAGCGTCATTGTTTCTCTCTCTTCCCTTCAAACTCTGCGTAAAACGCTCTTTTTGCAACGGCAACGGTAACGCCGGAAAACACCGCTTTTCTGACCACAAGGGTTCCGCCGGACGCAAGCACGGCGCTGCGCTCGCACACATTGTCCACGCCGGTGATGGAGTGAACAAAGGCGGAAGGAGTAAAGGTTCCCTGCGCCTGTTTTAACTGGTCGGAAGTGTAGAAATAACATGGTTTATTCAACTGCTTGGAAAGCAGCGCAATTCCAAGATCATCCTGTTTTAAATCAATGGAAGCGAGACAAAAAATGCTGTCCATGGAAAGTCCCTGTTCCGCAAAAACCCGTTCCACAGCGTCCTTCACCTGGTTTTCTGGAAGGTCTTTTTTGCATCCAATGCCAACAGCAAACACAGGCGGATGAAGCACCAGCATTGTTTTCTCCTCTGGCAAACAGCGGTACGTCACAACAAAATCAGGTTTTCCCTTTTCCGAAATTCCCTCCGGCCAGTCGCTGTGGGGAAGCTCACAGCGGGCATAAACTTGCCGCCCCGCCAACAGGTCGGCAGAGATGCGCTTTGCCGCCGGACGATTGGTGATTGTGATACCGTTCTTTCTCGCCCATTCATCCACCGCAAACAGGCCGTTTAAATCCGTCGCCGTGGAGATGACCGCTTGGGCGTGGAGGATGCGTGCCACGGTTCGAGCCAAATCGTTGGCACCGCCCACATGACCGGAGACCAAAGGAATCACAAAACGTCCTAGCTCGTCCACCGCCAAAATTGCAGGGTCGATCCATTTATCCTGCAAAAAAGGGGCGATGGTGCGGATGGCAATCCCGGTGGCGCAGACAAAAATCAGGCGGTTTCTTGCTGCAAACTGTTGCCTTGTCCACTGAGAAAGGTTGGTATAAGTCTGACAAGGCTCCAATGCGTGTTTGGGAAGCGTCCAAACCTGCGCTCCCGGTATTTCCTGCGCAATACGAAGGGCAATTTGCACGCCTCGATAAGTAAACGCAGTGAGGGAAACGCTCATGCTTGCGCCTCCCGACAGCCGTGGGAAAAACCGGGGTCGTAGAGCTTAGAACGGTCGTAGCAGTCGCCCAAAAAACCACCAACAGTGATAAGCGCAGTCTGATGAATGCCGTTTTTCTGAGCAGTGGACGCTAAGGTGGACACTGTACAGTAAAACACCTTTTCATCCGGCCAGGTTGCTTTATAGACGATTGCAGCCGGGGTGTCAGGAGAATAACCGCCTTCCATCAGCTCTTGTTCCACTTTTTCCAGCAAACCGGTGGAAAGAAAGAGCACCATGGTAGCACCATGCTGTGCGAGCTTGGATAATTTTTCCTTTTCAGGAACCGGAGTTCGTCCTTCTGCACGGGTAATAATCACAGTTTGAGAAACATTTGGAAGGGTATACTCCGCTTGCAAAGCAGCGGCAGCACCGGAAAAAGAGGAGACACCCGGGGTGACATCATAGGGAATCTTTCGCTCCTCCAAACAATCCATTTGTTCCCGAATTGCACCATAGAGAGAGGGATCCCCTGTGTGAAGCCGAACCACTTCACAGCTATTTTGAAACCCGTCCGCCATAACAGCAATCACTTGTTCCAGCGTCATCGAAGCGGAGTTATACACCCGACAGGTTGCTTTCCTGTCATTTAACAATTCTGGGTTCACCAGCGAACCAGCGTAGATAATGATATCTGCCTGTTCCAACAGTTTTTTGCCCCGAAGGGTGATGAGGTCTGCCGCACCTGGTCCAGCTCCCACAAAATGCACCATATTCACCCTTCCTTTCTATGCAATCGAAGGAGCTGTTTTGCTCCCGTTGTCTGTCCCAACAGCCCGTGACGGTTGGAAAAAAGAATCAGTTCCACTTTCATGCTGTTTCCCGCTCTGCGTTGAAGGTGATACTCTGCCCGCTCCGTCAATTCCTGCATGGTGACGGCGAGAAGTCCTTCTTCCTGCAAAATATCCACAGCGGCATCTGTCGTCACAGCGTTGAGAAGCTTTCTCACGGTCTCCGGCTTTGCTCCGTTGACCGCTGCGTAGGCGGCCATGGTTTCCATCCTGGCATCCGCCACCCGGGAATGTGTATTCATCACGCCTGCGGCGCATTTGACCAGCTTGCCTATATGCCCCACCAGTAGCAGGGAGCGCATCCCGATGGAGGCGGCGTAATCCAAGGTATCCCCAATGTAATTGGAACACTGAACGGCGTGGTTCAAATCAAGTCCCAACTGGTTCCGGCAGAAATCCGCCCCATAATTTCCCGGTGAAACCAAAAGATCCTGGATTCCCTCCGCTTGACAGATATCCAGCTCCGCATGAATGGAAGCGACCAACGCTTCCTCACTCATGGGGCGAACGATGCCGGAGGTACCCAAAACAGACAAACCGCCTTCGATGCCAAGCCGTGGATTGAAGGTTTTTTCCGCCAAAGAGCGTCCTTCCGGGATGGTGATGACCACCGAGAGTCCACCAGAATACCTGTGTTTTTGACACACTTTTTCCAACTGTTCCGCAATCATGCGGCGTGGGGTGCTGTTGATGGCAGCGTTTCCCACCGGCTGATCCAATCCCTGGCGGGTGACTCGTCCAACGCCCTCTCCCCCGTCGATGAAAATACCTTTGTTTTTGATTCGCTTGACCGATGCAGAGACAAGGATACCATCCGTGATATCCGGGTCATCTCCTGCATCTTTGCGAACGCCACAGGAGGCTGTTTCTCCGTTTAAGCTCCCTTCTTCTATATCCACTTCGACCAGAATCCCGGCTGGTGTGTCAATTTGAACCACGTCCGGGGCGACTCCTGCGAAGAGCAGTTCCGCCGCTGCTCTGGCCGCCGCCGCCGCACAAGTTCCGGTGGTATAGCCGCAGCGCAGGCGTTTTTGCCCTACCTGAATATATTGTTCCAGTTTTGCCACTATATCACCTTAATCCAGTCATTTTTATCGGATGAGTTCTATTGTGGATTCTATTATACTTCATTTCTTCTCATCCTGCAAGTGGGGATTCCAGCGGGACACGGAAATCAAGTTTCATTCACAGGGCACGAATCTTTCGCTGTCCATTGACATTTCGAGTTGTTCGTTCTACAATAACTGTGTTTGAAATCCGACAGAAAAGGAACGAAATCACTATGATGACTCTCAACGATTTTAAGGCTGCCCGCCGTGTCCTCTACGGTGTCATCCGGGATACCAGCCTGATTCATTCTGAATATTTTTCCAAAGAAACCGGCAATAACATCTTTTTGAAGCCGGAAAACATGCAGGTTACTGGTGCTTACAAGATTCGTGGCGCTTATTACACCATCTCTACCCTTTCCGACGAGGAAAAATCCCGTGGTCTGGTCACTGCCAGCGCCGGCAACCACGCTCAGGGCGTTGCCTACGCCGCACAAAAGGCCGGTGTTTCTGCCACCATCTGTATGCCCATCACCACCCCCCTGATTAAGGTCAACAACACCCGCAACTACGGCGCTAACGTGGTTCTCCACGGCGAGACCTTCGACGACGCAGCCGAGGAAGCCGCTCGTCTGAGCAAGGAGGAGGGGCTGACCTATGTCCACCCCTTCAATGATCTGCGTGTTTCCACGGGTCAGGGTACCATTTCCTATGAAATTTTTAGTGATCTGCCTGATGTAAACGTCATTTTGGTTCCCATCGGCGGCGGCGGCCTGGCCAGCGGCGTGGCTACCTACGCCAAGCTGTTAAACCCTGGCGTGAAGGTCTATGGCGTGGAGCCTGTGGGAGCCGCTTCCATGAAAGCCTGTCTGGAGGCTGGCGAGATTGTGACCCTGCCTAAAATCGACACCATTGCAGACGGCGTGGCCGTGAAGACCCCCGGCGACAAGGTGTTCCCCTATATCCAGCAGAACCTGGACGGCATCATCACCATTGAAGACAAGGAGCTGGTTTCCTGCTTCCTGGACATGATGGAAAAGCACAAAATGATCGTAGAAAACGCCGGTCTGCTGACCGTGGCCGCCCTCTACCACCTGAAAGAGCTGGGCATTGAGGGACAGAACGTGGTTCCCATCATGACCGGCGGCAATATGGATGTGATTACCATGTCCTCTCTCATCCAGCACGGTTTGATTCTCCGCAGCCGCATTTTCACCTTCTCTGTGGATCTGCCCGACCGTCCCGGCTCCCTGCTCCATGTTTCTGAGATTCTCTCTCAAAATAAGGGCAATATCATCAAGCTGGAGCACAACCAATTTGTCAACATCAACCGTCAGAGTGGCGTGGAACTGCGGGTCACGGTAGAAGCCTTTGGTCATGCGCACAAGCAGCAGATTCTGGATGCGCTCAATGCCACCGGTTTGGACGCTCACGAAGTAGATCCCGTTTTGTAATGTGCGTTTTCTGACACATTTTTAGAACCTATCGGAGAATTTTATGCAGTACTTTCCTCCCGCACTTGAAAACTTAGTGGAGCAGTTCGCCCGTTTGCCAGGCATTGGAACCAAAACCGCACAGCGTCTCGCCTTTTTCGTCATGAATCTGCCGGAAAACGAGGCAAAAGCGTTTGCGGATGCCATTGTGGGAGCCAGACAGAGCGTAACTTACTGTCCCGTTTGCCAGAACCTGACCGAGGGAGACGGCCCCTGCGCCATCTGCGCCAGCAAACGCCGAGACCAAGGTACCATCTGCGTGGTAGCAGACCCCAAGGATGTCATCGCAATGGAACGAGCCGGAGAATACACCGGCGTATATCATGTGCTTCATGGTGTCATCTCCCCCATGAGCCATATGGGGCCGGACGACATCCGCAGCCAGGAGCTGGTGCGGCGGGTGGCCGCTGGCGGCGTGAATGAGGTGATTATGGCCACCAATCCCGACACAGAAGGCGAAACCACCGCCATGTATCTTTCCCGTCTGCTGGCTCCCTTCGGCGTGAAAGTGACCCGTCTGGCCTATGGTATTCCCGTGGGCAGTCACCTGGAATATGCCGACGAAGCGACGCTGATGCGTGCCTTGGAGGGGCGCCGGGAATTCCGATAATGACGCAGAGTATGCTTCCTTTCATGCGTTATCACGCAAATTTTCATTTATTTTGTCTGTTTTTCCGTTCGATCCGTTTTTTGTGACCAGTCGTAGAAAAACAAGCCGATGTTAAATCGGTTTTCGGGCAATCAGCTGATTGAATCATAGAAAGCAATATGGTATAATAAAGTGCGGAGTGAATGAAGGCTCTTCAACAGCCTGATTTTCCTCCGCTCTTTGCTTTTCTATGATTTTTGACTACCGATATTGAGAAATGGGTGGATGACAATGAAAAAGGGTTTTGACAACCAGAAATATTTAAAGATGCAGTCTGAGCACATCCGTGAGCGCATCGCCAAGTTTGACAACAAGCTCTATCTGGAGTTCGGCGGAAAGCTCTTCGATGATTTCCACGCTTCCCGTGTGCTGCCCGGTTTTGAGCCGGATTCCAAGCTCCAGATGCTGTTGCAGCTGAAGGATCAGGCCGAGGTTGTCATTGTCATCAGTGCGGAAGATATTGAAAGCAGCAAGATTCGTGGCGACCACGGCATCACCTATGACCTGGACGTGCTGCGCCTGATTGACGCTTTCACCGAGTCCGGCCTCTTTGTGGGCAGCATCTGCCTGACCAAGTACAACGGTCAGCCCCAGGCAGAGGCATTCCGCCGCAGACTGGATTCCATGGGAATCCGTTCCTATTGCCATTATAAGATTGCAGGCTATCCCAATAACGTCTCTCACATCGTCAGCGACGAGGGCTATGGTAAAAATGATTACATCGAAACCGAGCGCCCGCTGGTTATCATCACCGCTCCCGGCCCCGGCTCCGGCAAGATGGCCACCTGCCTGTCTCAGCTGTATCATGAGTACAAGCGTGGTGTAAAGGCTGGTTACGCCAAGTTTGAGACCTTCCCCATCTGGAACCTGCCTCTCAAGCATCCCGTCAACCTGGCTTACGAAGCCGCTACCGCTGACCTGAACGATGTGAACATGATTGACCCCTTCCATCTGGAGGCTTACAACAAGATTACCGTCAATTATAACCGTGACATTGAGATTTTCCCTGTGGTCAAGTCCATGATGGAGCTGATTGCCGGTGAGAGCATCTACAAATCCCCCACTGACATGGGTGTCAATATGGCCGGTAACTGCATCGTTGATGACGAGGCCTGCCGTGACGCTTCCCGCTGTGAAATCATTCGCCGCTACTACAAGTGCCTGTGTGATCGCAAAATCACCGGTGAGAGCAAGGATAACCTCCAGAAGCTCCAGCTGCTGATGAATCAGACCGGTGTCAGCACCAATTACCGCATGGTGGTGGGAGCCGCACTGGAACGCCAGGAGGAAACGGGTGGCCGTCCCGCCGCCGCCATTGAGCTTCCTGATGGCCGCATTGTGACGGGTCGCACCGGTGATCTGCTGGGCGCTGCCTCTTCCGCTCTGCTGAACGCCCTGAAAACGCTGGCTGACATCGATCAGGAGGTGGATTTGGTTTCTGCCGCTTCCATCGCTCCCATTCAGACCCTGAAAACCGCCTATATGGGCAGCCGCAATCCCCGTCTGCACAGCGACGAAATTCTCATTGCTCTCTCTGCCTCCGCCTCAGATAACGAGCTGGCCGCCAAAGCTCTGGCGCAGCTGCCCAATCTGAAGGGCTGCGACGCTCATTCCACCGTGATTCTTTCCTCTGTGGACGAAGATGTCTTCAAGCGCCTTGGCATGTCCCTGACCTGCGAGCCTCGCTACGAGGAAGAGAGCCGTATGTACCACAAGAAATAATGCTGCTTTCGTGAACACAACGCCTCCTCTGTTCCAATGGTTCAGAGGAGGTTTTTGCCTTTTACTCTGACTGGTTCCCCGTCATATTTTCCAGCCTGTCCCTCATAGGCTGCAATGAAACCCAAAAGGAGGAACCAATGATGCGTGTTTTTATCATCCGAAAGCAGTGGTGGACCTCTGCGGGATGCCTTTGCGTCGCCGCAATGATGTTTTGGCTGGTCAGTCATCCTCAAGCGGTTGGAGCCGCTGCGGTGCAACGCCAGCTGCCGATTTACTGCGTGGAAGGCTCCGAGGAGCAAAAAAAGGTGGCCATCAGCTTTGATGCGGCGTGGGGAAACGAGGACACAGAGGCTTTGATTCAGATTTTGGACTCTTACGAGGTTCCAGCCACCTTTTTTGTGGTGGCGCAGTGGGTGGATCGGTATCCCGAATCGGTGAAGGCACTTTATGAGGCCGGACACGACGTGATGAACCATTCCACCACGCACCCGCATATGGAAGAGCTACCCTATGAGAAAATGGTGACAGAAGTCGAAACTTGCAACGATAAAGTGGAGGCCGTCACAGGGGTTCGTCCTACTCTGTTTCGATGTCCCTACGGGGGATACAACGACCAGGTTGTTACCACCGTTCGGGAATTAAAGATGGAGCCGATTCAATGGGACGTGGATTCCTTAGACTGGAAAGGTATCTCCGCCAACGAAATTGAACGAAATGTTGTGAGCAAGGTTCGCCCCGGCTCTATCGTTTTGTTCCACAACGCCGCCGATCACACGCCGGAAGCCCTGCCCAACATCATCCAGACCTTGAAAAACGAAGGGTATGAGTTTGTCAAAATCGCTGACCTGATTCTCCCTCAGCCTTACACCATTGACGCAGCCGGCGTACAGCATCCGGCGTAAGGCAAGAGCGCTCCACAAAAGGAGCTTTGATAGCGATACGAACCAATTTTCCCGTTTTTAAGAACCCCCGTC
>JAKSQD010000063.1 GCA_024404315.1 Oscillospiraceae bacterium | reverse complement strand
AAGAACATCATGCCAAAGAGACCAAAAATAATGGAGGGAATGCCGGATAAGGTTTTGTTTGCGATCTCCGTCAGAAATACCGCCGTCAGTAGGGCAATGGGCACACCAATGAGGATGCTGCAAGCGGTTCCCACGATGGAGGAAAGGATAATGTAGGCAATTCCGTAGGAGGCAGTCGATGCCGTGGGACTCCACACCGTTCCAAAGAGAAGCTGGAGCACTCCGACCTCTTTCAAGGCAGGAGTGCCCTTTGCAATCATGTAGACGGTGATGGAACACACTGCAAAGATCGCCAGCACGCCGCCGGTGGAATCCAGCTCCTGTGCATACTTGCAGGTATCTTCAATCTCCAGCAGCTCCTCAAAAGCACCTCTGGTGCCGGATCCGTTCTCACGACCAATGACCACGATTGCCTCATCGTTTCCGCCAAGCTCGCTCCAGTTGGTCACATTGCCGGTGTAGATGTCTGCCAACTGCTGGGTGGTCAGGTCGGCAACGGCGTTTTCCTTATCCACGATCACAGCGATACCGTCAATGGCTGCCACGTTCTCCACTGCGCCCTTTTCCTTCTCGCCGTCCTTCAGGCTGCGAGAGGCGTTGCCGATGTCGATGCTGCCTGCGGTCAGGGATTCGATGCCTGCACCGGAGCCGGTGTACTCAACCGTCACGGTAATGTCAGGATAAGTCTCCATAAAGCTCTCGCTCATTGCCTCACACAGCTTTTCCATGGAAGTGCTGCCTGCAAGGGAGATGGTACCCTTCAATGCAGTGTCGGTATTGCCCTGATCGTTGGAGCCACAACCTACCAGACTGCCTGCCAGCATCAGAGTGGCCATACCCGCAGCCAAGGTTTTCATCCAGTTTTTGTTCATTTTGAACCTCCAAAGTGTTTGAGCCGTATCATTCCTATCTCTATTTTGTCGGCTCAGTTTTTTGACCTTCTTTCGGTCACGATGGAGATTTTAGAGAATGATTGTAAAGTCCAAAATCGTGGAACCGTAAACGCTGGGTAAAATTTAAGGCAATACTGCATAATAGTCGAATGTGCGGTGTTGCCTTAAGCAGAAAGACGCTTCATCATGGTAAGGATCTATAGTGTTCCTCCATTTCATGTGTTCAAAAATGATAACCATACGAATCAACTGCTGTATGAATTTTGGTGCTGTTTCCACCTCGACTGTGACCGATTTCATTCGGTTTCCCTTTTTTGGGCACCAGAACTGTTCTGATGTGCCTCAACAATTGAGGCATCAATCGAGATGTTTCCTGTACATCAATCTCTCTTAAATATATCTCTTGTATAAACCTTATCAATAACATCATCCAGGCAGCTATCGTATCTATTAGCAATGATTGCCTGACTCTGCTTCTTGAACTCTCCCAAGTCATTGACTACAATACTGCCGAAGAACTTCTCACCATCTTTGAGAGTCGGCTCATAGATGATTACAGTAGCACCCTTAGCTTTGATACGCTTCATGACATCCTGGATAGAACTCTGGCGAAAGTTGTCGGAATTGGCCTTCATAGTGAGTCTATATACACCAACTACTACTTCATTTTCTTTGCTGCTATCCCAGGCATCATTAGCTTGATAACCACCAGCAATTTCAAGAACACGATCAGCAATAAAATCTTTTCTCGTTCTGTTACTATCAACAATTGCAGACATCATGTTCTGAGGAATATCTGTGTAGTTAGCCAACAGCTGTTTGGTGTCTTTAGGCAGACAGTATCCGCCGTAACCAAAGGATGGATTGTTATAGTGAGTGCCAATACGAGGATCCAGGCATACACCATTGATAATCTGCTGTGTATTCAGTCCCTTCATCTCAGCGTAGGTATCAAGTTCATTGAAGTAGGAAATACGAAGTGCCAGGTAAGTATTAGCAAAAAGCTTTACAGCCTCCGCCTCGGTGTAGCCCATGAATAGAGTATCGATATCTTCCTTAATTGCGCCTTCCTGAAGAAGCTTCACAAAAGTCTCAGCAGCCTTAACCAGTCTTGCATTTTCCACATCAGTACCGACGATGATACGTGAAGGATACAGATTATCATAAAGAGCCTTAGATTCACGAAGGAACTCAGGGCTGAAGATGATATTATCGCAATGAAACTTCTCACGAACACTTGCTGTGTATCCAACTGGGATAGTAGACTTGATGACCATAATCGCTTCTGGGTTATACTGGATAACCAGCTTAATAACAGCCTCTACAGCAGATGTATCGAAAAAGTTCTTCTTGCTGTCGTAGTTTGTAGGAGCGGCAATAACAACATAGTCTGCGTCAATATATGCTTCCTCTGCATTGATTGTTGCAACCAAATCCAGTTCCTTTTCTGCTAAGTACTTCTCGATATACTTGTCCTGGATAGGACTCTTTCTGTTGTTAATCAGCTCAACCTTCTCAGGAATAATATCTATAGCGGTAACATGATGATGCTGAGCTAACAGTGTTGCGATAGAAAGGCCAACATAACCGATACCAGCGACCGCAATCTTTAAATCCTCAAAATTTCTCATAAATCAATTACTCCTCTCCCACACAGTGGGCTAATATTCATGGCCACAACTGTGTGGTCGGGCTGATTCTTTTTCTAATCCAACGTAAGTTCGATGAAGAAAAAGAAACAAGGAAAATCCTCAAAAAGTATGATAGAATAGAAGTCACCACAACAAACTATTGAATCAAACAGGGAGGATTTTCCTATGGAAGAGCAGCGCAATTTTCTGCGATATAGACAATTTCTGCAAGGGCTATGAAGAATACTGTGTTATGTATTTGCTGATGAACTCACAACACATTGTCCCCAAAACAAGAATGAAGATGAGTGAGATTATGACTATCACAGTCTTTTTTCACCGGTCTCATTATCGATGCTTTAAGTGGTATTATGAGGATTTTATCGGCAAGCAATAAGGGGATATTTCCCTCAGCTTGTATCCTATAATCGTTTTATTGAGCTTATGCTATTATCGCAGCTCCGCTCACATGATACACCTATAGCAAGGGACTTGGCAATTTGAGCTTCCGCAAAATTGAATCGACCGCAAAAAGTACAGAACAATCCACAACAAAAAAACAAAAAAGGAAATTAAACTACTACCGTCTAAAGACGGTGGTTTTTACCTCTCGTCTGGAAAATAAAGACAGTCTTGAATTTTTGAAAAGCGCAAGCTTGCGGACAGAATTGTTTGTCACGCTCAAGTTGGTTTCTCATCTTGCCCTTGTTGCATTTCATTTTGAAAATGCTATAGGGGAACTGTGCTCTTTTTTAGAAGCTTGTTCTCAGTCCAAAAGGAAGCGTATTCCTGCTCTTTTCCGCTTTTGTTATACTTTTTAACCTCTTTCTCTCTTAACTGGACGCATATGCCTGCTAGGGGAGCTGTCGCCGCAAGGCGACTGAGGGGTGATTCCCCTAGCAGGGTTTCGGCGGCAAGTGCAGCTTATAACATCCGTTGATAACACCTGTTAGGGGGCAATTGAAAAGCGTTCATACATTTCGATAATCTCGCCCAGAATTTCCAGCGTGCGCCGACTGCTGGATTTGTCTTCCAAACGATGTCCAACGCCGGGATAGATGGTAACAGGAATGTCATGTTCCTTACAATAGGCGACGAGGCGTTCCGCAGAGAGATATTCGTCATTTCCCGCACCAATGGTCACGTCACGCTTGCCATCAATAAAAGGCAAGGTCTGCTCCAGCGGGGTCAAAAAAATATGCCGGATGGAAGCGTCCAGTTGAGAAGCGCCCCAGCCCGCCAAGGCTGTACCAATGCTCTTGGAGACAAAAACCACATCATCATATTGGGATAACTTCCGCTCTTTCAACTGTTGAAGCACCGTTTCTTTGGTGCGCTGAATTTTTTCCTCTAAGCTTCCGGGAGCAAGAATCTCCTCGCCATAGACAATTTCTTGCTTTTCATAGCCTCGATTGCGGAAAGCGGTTCCGGCAAAATAGAGGAGCGGCGTGTCGCAGCTGTAACGCACGCCGGGGAACAACACAACGAGTTTCTTCATCGTTTCTCCCTCACTTGGAAGAAGCGTGAATGCTGCTGATTTTCACAGCAATGCCATGTTTGGCGGCGGAATCCTCCGCTTTCTGCGCCATTTTGACGCTGTTGCTGTTGATGAGGTCACAGACCAAGGCATCTTTCTGGCTTTGGGGCACGGTGGCCAAGACTCGCTTTGCCATGCTGGAGGACATGCCGTTGGAAAGCAGCATTCCCAGCGGGTTGCCGTTGTTGCGCAGGTGGTCGCCCATGTAAGGGAGCAGCTGTTCCATCAGAGAGTTATAATCGACCTCGGTCAATTCCAGTTCCAATTTAATCATACTATTTTCCTTTCTTTACAACGAAACAGAGATAAATTCATGCTTGACCGCCGGGAGGAATGTTTTCACCACATCGGCGGTTTTCATTTTTAGGCTGGATGTGTTGATACAGGGGTGACAGCCGAAATACTCTTCCCGGAGCACATCCTCGTCAATCACCAGCTGCACCAGACCATCCGGGTCGTTCATCAATCCCATGACGGAGACGCTGCCCGGTGTCACGTTGAGAAGGCGCTCCATGTCCTCGGCGGAGCCAAAGGAAAGACGTGCAACGCCCAGCTGCTTGGACAGGTCTTTGGTCTTGAAGGGCTTGTCTCCCGGCATCAGCAAAAGATAAAATTTGGTTTTCTGCCGGTTGGTCAAAAACAGATTTTTACAAATCAACACCCCCAGCACGCCGTCAATAACATTGCACACTTCCATGGTATCCGCCGGGGCGTGGTCGGTGCGCTGATAGTCCACGCCCAGCCGATCCAACAGATCATAGGTTTTGATTTCTTTTTCCATGCGCCCGACGCAGTCCACAGGGCGGCCATGATACAGTTCCATGATGATACCTCCATTATTGCGTATGCTCAACGCATTTACTTGGAAAGCGGGCTGGTTTCCGCTTTTCCATCGCCAACAAACCGTTGTAGTTCCTCTTCCAGCAGGCGGAAAACCTTTGCCACCAAATAACCGTCCGCTATTGCGTGGTTGAGGCGGACGCTCAGTGGCATCATCAGCCGTCCATGCTCCTCCCGGTAAGCGCCCCAGTTGACGATGGGGGCAAAAAAGAGATAACCGTCCGGCAGCTCGATATTCAGGGAATCGTAGGACAGCCAAGGGAGGAAGGAAGCATCAAACCAGTTTGGATGGTTCTCAGCGTCGAGCTTGTATTCCCGGCTCTCCTTGGCTTTTTGGATGTCCTCGGCGCAGCTGCGATAAAAGGTTGCATAATCCGGGCGATAAGTGGTGTAAACCGGGGTGCAGGTCTCCGTATCCTCGTGGAAAATATACTGGATTGGGTGAATGATGTCGTAGCACACCAGCTCGTCGGTCTGCCAGAAATAGCCCATCCGGTAATCTTCCCGGGCGTTCAATGTTTTGGTCAAAAGGTAAAGAAAATTGATGTAAAATTTGGTATTTGTTCGGTCAGAAAAGGCTTTCAGCTCGGTCACGTCGATGCGTGCGGTCATGGAAGTGGAGCATTTACAGTCCTGGGTAAAGTGGCGGTATACACCCTTTCGGTAGTAGGTTTCTTTGTCAATCACTTTGTAATTCATGGTTTTTTCCTCAATAAAAGAGTCGGCTCTTATTCCAGATCAAGCAGGCGTTCCGCCTCCAGCTCGTCCAACTGCTGAACGCTGCGGAGCTTGCGCTGAATGGCACGAGTGCGGGTGCCCATCAGAGCATCCAGATCCTTGGTGGTTTGGTTCAAATGACCCTGCATCTTGCTCAAGCCGGTTTCAAACTTGTCAAATTCCGTCTTAACAGCCCCCAGAACCTCCCAAACCTCGCTGGAACGCTTTTGAATGGCCAGCGTGCGGAAGCCCATTTGCAGGCTGTTCAGCAGCGCTGCCATGGTGCTGGGGCCGGCGATGTTGATTTGATAGTCCCGTTGCAGCACTTCCACCAGTCCACGGTTGACCACTTCGGCGTAAAGCCCCTCAAACGGCAGGAACATAATGCCGAAGTTGGTGGTATAGGGAACATCGACGTATTTGGTGCGAATATCCTTTGCCTCGCTGCGAATCACGGTTTCCAAGGTCTTATAGGCCGCTTCTACGTCGGCACGGTTTCCGCTCTCCTGAGCTTCCACAAGCTGTGCATAACGGTCGCCGGGGAACTTGGAGTCGATGGGGAGGTAAACGGTTCCGTTCTGACCGGGCAGCTTGACGGCGTATTCCACCCGCTCCTTACTTCCGGGAATGGTGGGAACGTTGGTATCATACTGCTCGGGGGAGAGAATTTCTTCCAATATTGCGCCCAGTTGAATTTCGCCCAGAATACCACGGGTTTTCACGCCGGATAGAACCTTTTTCAGGCCGCCCACGTCGCTGGCCAAATTCTGCATTTCACCCAAACCCTTGTAAACCTGCTCCAATTGTTCACTGACGGTTTTAAAGGATTCTGCAATGCGCTTTTCCAGCGTGGTTTGCAGTTTTTCGTCCACGGTTCCACGAATTTCATCCAGCTTGCGGTTGTTCTCACTGCGGAGGGTGGCCATGTTTTCGGCAATGGCACCACGCATGGCTTCCAGCTTGGCCTCGTTGGTGTTTTCCAGTGTGCCCATTCGCTGCTCAATCTGCTCCATCTGCAAGGCAACGCCATTTTGAAACTGTCCCATTTGGTGGTTCATGCTTTCCTGGAGGGCGGTTTGCTGGCCACGGATGCTCGTTTCCATCTGGCTGATCTGTTCAAGCGTGGTTTTGCGGAGCTGTTCACTCTGCGAAAGAAGGTTTCGTTCCAAGGAGACAATTTGCCGGTATTGGGTGTCCAGTGCGTTTTTTTCATTGGTTTGAATCAATTGTCCCAGCTGTTCCATGGCGTGCAGGTTGTTGCTGCCTAGCGCCTGCACCATGGTCGTGATGTCCTGCTGAAAGGAGGAAAGCTGCGTTTCTATTTCCTGACGAATTGCGTCAGCGAGCGGCTCGCTGTCCGGTGTGGTGGGTTTGCGGAGAAGCGCAACCTGCAAAACGATGACCACAATCATGCAGAGGAGAAGAACAATATCCATAAAAAGAAAACTCCTTTGTCTTTTATCTGTCTTTTATCAAAGATTGGTTTCAGTATAGCAGTGTTGGGGTGGAAATTCAAGAACCACGCAAGAGAACAGCGCCGAAAAAAATCACAAGTAAATGTGCTCATTCCATTACCATGTACCGTAATTTTGTTATGGTTTTTTGTTGACTTACCTTTTCTTTTGTGTTACAATGCTGTTATAGAAAAGTGGTTTACTGAACATCCACTTAAAAAGGAGCGATTTATATGAAATCATGGAAAAAACTGACCGCTTTGCTGTTGGCACTGTGTATGGCGTTCAGTCTCTGCTGTGTCAACGTCTCCGCTACAGACGTTTTGGCTGCACCGGGGGCTACTTCCATGGAGGAAGAAGAGGAATGCAACCAATTTTATTGCTTCATACTGGATGAGGAAGACTCCGTTTCCGGTTCCACCATTACCTTTGCCAGCGGCTTAAAGCTGACCGTAACCGGTGCAGGTGACTTGAAGCTGATGGAGGATAATGAGAGTCCCACCTACTATCTACAGCCCAAGGAAGGGACGGAGCTTACCTTTAAAATGGAGTTCCCGGAGGGAGCAACGAGAAAGGCAACCATCAACTGCGGCGGTGAGGAGTCAATGGAATTTGATCCTGCTGCGCCTGAGACTACCTATGTCCACACCGTTCACTGGGAGTATGACTTCGAGTACAAAAATATGGTTGTAGACGACGGCTCCGGTATTGAAGTGTCCAACGTAGAAATCTCCGATGTCACTGTAACGCTCAAGCAGGGCGAGGCTCCCGTTTTCACCGGCAAGGTTCCCGCCAACTCTGGCTACGAGCTTTACTCTGAGTCTTGGGGGGATGAAAACTACGATCAAGTATGGAATTCCGTTTATCCTGATTATTCTTCCGATGTCTGTAAGATGGGCGTGACCTATTATTATAGCTGCATTCTGGAACGCGCAAAGGGCTATCGTTTTGCTGATGATATCACCGTCACCCTTAACGGCGAGGTTCTGCCCGAAGACTCCTATTTCTCTGACTACAGCCTCATCTTGCTCGACAAAGTGGCATCTCAGTCCTTCAATCCCATTTCCGTCTCCGGTAAGACCCTCACCGTCAAGAAGACCGCCCAGACCTTCCAGTTCAACGCAAAGGCTGAGGACGGAGCAAAGCTGACCTACTCCTCTGACAATAAAAACGTCATGGTAGACGCAGACTCCGGCAAAGTCACGGTCAAAAAGAACTGGGTCGGCACTGCAAAGATTAAGGTTGTTGCCGCTGCTACTGAGAAGTATAACAAGAGCTGGAAGACCGTCAAGGTGGAGGTTAAGAAGGCTGTTCAGCCCATGACCGTGAAGAAATCCACCTTTGTGGTGAAGAAGTCCGATGTGAAAAAGAAGGCGAAGAAGCTCAAGATTTCCGTCTCCAAGGCACAGGGAAAAGTCACCTATTCCGGCAGCAAGTCCAAGTATGTCAAGGTCTCCTCCAAAGGTGATATCACTGTGAAGAAGGGCACTCCCAAGGGTACCTATCGAATCACTGTCAAGGCAGCGGGCAATAGCATGTATGCAGCCGGGACCAAGACCGTCACCGTGAAGGTCAAATAAGCAAAAAACACAGAAACAGATCAGCGTAAAATAACAAAGCCATTCAATCAGAAGGAACGAACAATTTCTTCCGATTGAATGGCTATTTTTGTGTAGGAGATTCCTCAAATCAGGATGCCAGCACAATGATCCAGCTCATGCTGAATGATTTGAGCAGGCCAATTTTGAAAAGACTGATATCTGGTTTGCATCTTCTCGTTTTGATATTTCACCTTGATGCTTTTCCAGCGGAAGGTGGGACGGATTCCAGGGAGGGAAAGGCATCCTTCCTCCGTCTGATAGCGGTCTGACTTTTTGACAATCTCAGGGTTGAGCATCACCATATAACTGCCTTCGTTATCAAAGGCAATGATATTTTTTCTCACGCCAATCATATTGGCCGCCATGCCCACACACTCATACTGATGGGCTTTTAAGGTGTCCAGCAGGTCTTGCGCCACAGAAAGATCATCAATGGTAGCTGGGGCACTTTTCTGGGACAAAAAGATGGGGTCACGCATAATGGGTCGAATCATTGTACTTTCAGCCTTTCCAGAATTTCCTGATCCGCCGGACAAAACGCCAACTGGTCAATCTCGGCAGTGGTAATCCATTTGATATCATTGTGCTCCAACAGCTTAGGCGTACCCTCAGCGATGGAGGCATGGAACAGGGTAAGGTGGACGGTCAGGTCAGGGTATTCATGCGTCACTTCCATGAACACATCGTCAACGGCGATGGTGACATCCAGCTCTTCCCGGCACTCCCGAATCAGAGCCTGCTGTTTGGTTTCTCCCGGCTCTACCTTGCCGCCCACAAACTCCCAGAGCAGACCTCTGGCCTTATGAGCCGGGCGCTGGCAGGCCATAAAACGATTTCCATTCCAAATCAAGGCAGCAACTACTTCTGTCATAAGAAAACGCTCCTTTTTATTCGTTTCGATTGGGTAATGAGGGCTTTTCGGCGAGGACTGCTCGGATGCGCCGAGCGGCGGCAGCCGTCGCATGGTGATTGTCTCCCTTGGATACCACACCAGCGATGACCTGTTCTCCCGTGCAAATGGCGGGGAAAAAGAAGGTGCATTCTTCCCGCTTGTCCGCCACGCTGACGGGAATGTTTCTTGCCTGTGCTTCCTCATAAACAGCGTGATTGACCGCTCGGCAATCGGTGGCGGCAATGGCCAAAAAAGCGCCCTCCAGGTCACCCGGCTGATAGGCACGTTTTTGCCAATGAATGCCTCGCTCCTCCCCTATCAGCTCCGGTGAAACAACGACAAGCTCGGCTTCAAACGGAAGCAGTGTATGGATGCGTCGGCGTGCAACGGTTCCACCGCCGATTATCACCACTTTTTTTCCTCGCAGATCGGCAAAGACAGGAAAACGAAACGGTATCTCTGGGGAAAGGTTACTTTTTCTCCTGGAACGGGTGAACGCATCAATCTTTTCGGCGCATTCCCGCAAGTCGTCGGCTCTGACCTTCCCCTTGAGGCCGCCCAGCATCAGCTCCACGGTTCGGCTGACGGCCTCTTCCACCGTCAGTTCCTCACCCGCAAAGCGCCGATGAAGGGAATCTTTCAGCTCCTGCATGACCGGAATCGCTTCCCGGTAATCCCACCACTGATAAAACTCATCCAAGTGTTTTTTGACCAACCGCTCGGCCTGTTCCAGCGCTGCGGTATCGGTCGTCTGTGGGGAAAGTCCCAAATCATCCACGTTGAGCACACAAATACCGGGAAGATGCTCCAGCTCTGGGGCAATATCCCGTGGAATAGCCAAGTCAATGAGCCAAGCAGGACATTTTTTCAAAGACTGCGCTTGCTCCAGCGTGAAGGTGTAATGCGAACTGGTGGTGGCTGAAAAAAGAACATCCGCTCCATCGATGGTTTCCAATCGACGGTCATAAGGAACGGCTGCGCATCCAGAAGGAACCACCGTTTCTCCGTGGCGGTAGGTGCGCAGCGTGACAAACACTTCCGCACCGGCGTTAGAAAGAAGTCGAGCCGCAATGCGCCCCATCATGCCGTTTCCAATGACCACCGCACGTTTTCCAGAGAGGCCTTGCAGCTCTTCTTCCAGCAGCGCCACCGCCTGAGAAGCCGCCGTAGCGGGAACCGCCCGAAACCGAACTTGGGTTTTAATCTCTTTTGCCGCTGAGACAGCGGTTTGAAACAGCCGGGAGAGAATGGAATCCATAGCGGCGGCATTTCTCGCCCGCTCCATGGCCTGACCCACCTGCGTGACAATCTGATCCTCTCCCCAAATGGCGCTTTTCAAGCCGGAGGCTACCTCCAACAAATGACGAGCGGCCTCCTCTCCTTCTAATGTGTAAAAATAAGGCGCAAATTCCGTCCAGTGCTTTCCGGCCATGTGGCAGAGCAGCTCCCCGGGGACAAGTGAACCTTCCGCCGTGACATAAAGCTCGGTGCGGTTGCAGGTGGAGAGCAAAACCGCACCTGTCACGCCGGGCATAGAACAAAGCAGGCTATCCAGCAATTCCACCTGTTGCGCAGAAAAAGACAGCTGTTCCCGGATGGCAACAGCAGCGGTATCATGATCCAATCCAGACATCAAAAGGGGCATCGTATTTTCTCTCTTTCTCTCAGGATTCTCTTAAAATAACAATGGAAAAATATCCTGCTTGGGGTTCCGATTGGGCAAACTCTGCCTCAACCCGTTCCCCTTCCAGGCCACAGTTGACCACCAGAGAGGCTTTATCCAGTTGCCCCCGCTGACGAAGCGTGTCTTGCAGTTGAGCCAGCTGATGGCCTGTTTTCATGAACACCTTATTTGCTGGCACATTCAAGCTCTCCTCCAGCCCGTTATAGGACGACGGCACAATGAGCAGCCGCTGCTCCCCCTCGCAGAGGGACAAATTGAGCTTGGCTGCCGCAGCGCAGAAGGAGGGCACGCCGGGAACCAGCTCCGCAGAATATCCACGCTGCAACACAAGCCGTTGAATATAAAGATAGGTAGAATAAATGGTTGGGTCGCCCAGCGTAATAAAGACCACGGTTTTTCCTTCCTCTAGCTGGGCGCAGATGGCATCGGCGGATTGATTCCAAGCCCGCTCTAAGGTGAAACGGTCTCGTGTCATGGGCGCTGGGCAATTCAAAATGGGCTTTCCTGCGATGTGTTCCCGGACAATGTTCAGAGCGGTACGGGCTTCTCTCCCGGTGTCGGGAGCGGCAATCACATCGGCTTCGTGAAGCAGCCGAGCAGCTTTCAGGGTCAGCAGCTCCGGGTCTCCCGGGCCAATGCCAACGCCGTATAATATGGCGGTTTTTTTCTTCATCTCAGTCCACTTCCCCCAGCGCATCCCGGGCGTGCTGCACCAGAATGGCACGAACACCGGGGTACTCGCCCAGACCTCTCATGACAGGAACTGGGAGAAAATGAGCGTCAATCATCTGATTTTTCCAGGATTTTGGATGGCTGCCCGCCATATCATTGATGGCGTGATCCCCCGCTACAATCATCATAGGAAGCAGATATACCCGGCGGGCGTTCAGGCACTCGTTCAAGCGCTGGATGACATCGGACACCGTAGGAAAGCCCTCTACCGTGCCGACAAAGATATTATGATAGCCTTTGGCGTGGAACACATATTCCATGGCCGCATAAGCCGGGTTTGCGTGGTGCTCCGTTCCGTGACCCATGAGCGCTACTGCATCGTCATAGTCCATCTGGGGCAACTCCTCGACAATGGCTTCCACCAGGCGAACATAATCTTGCTGGTCGGAGAGAATGGGTTTTCCGATGGAAAAACGCTGAAAATAGCCGGAATAGATGTCAATTTCCTTCATCATGCGTTCGGTTTCTTCGCCGTTAATCATATGAGTGGGCTGGATGAGAACGTCCTCGTAGCCCTCAATATGCAGCGCTTCCAGCGCCTCTACCACACCGTCAATACGGATACGATCCCGCCGCCAGAGCTTCCGGCGAACAAAACCGCTGGTAAAGGCACGGCGCAATTCACGCTCAGGAAAGGCGGCGGCCATCTCCTGCTCAATGGCACCGATGGTTTTTTCCAGGGTTGTATGATAAGTTGTGCCAAAAGAGACCACTAACAGTGCTTTTTTCATAAAACTATTCCCTTTCGTTGCTGCTGGCGATGTAAAGGAGGGCATTGATGATGGCGGCGGCTACGTTACTTCCGCCTTTGCGCCCTCTGGCCACGATATAGGGCACATCCAGCTTTAAAATCAGCTCTTTTGCTTCCACGACATTGACAAATCCAACCGGAACCCCTACAACAAGGGCAGGCGGCGGCATGGTTCCCGCCTGTACCTGCTCATAGATGCTGACAAGCGCCGTGGGAGCATTTCCCACCACATAAATGAGGGGAACTCCAAGGGAGGCCGCTCGCTCCATAGAAACAGCGCTGCGGGTGATGCCTCGGGCTTTCGCTTCTGCCGCTACGTCAGGATCTCCGATGAAGTTCAGCACTTCCCCGCCAAAGCGTTTGAGCACCCGTTTATTGATGCCAGACTGCGCCATGGTGGTATCCGTGACGATAAACACGCCGTTTTTCAGCGCCTGTACGCCTTTTTCTACCGCAGATTCGGAAAAAACGAGCGTTTTCACATAGTCGAAATCCGCCGTAGTGTGAATGACACGCCGAATGACCGGAGCAAGCACCGGGTCTAAGGGAGCGGACAGCTCGGATTCGATGATTTCCATGCTGCGTTTTTCAATGTCCGCCGGGCGGACGTGTTCCAATTCGATGCTCATGGTTTTCCTCCGATTAGCGGATAAATGCGTTCGAAATCAAGGCTCTTTCGGGCGATATCTGCCAAATCATCCAGTTGTTTTTCTTGATAATCCGACCAGTTGAGACTATGAGCGGTCGGCTCCATCCCCTTCTCACGAAGAAGACAATTGACCAGAGCGGCAGCCAACTCACCGTCATCAAAGATGCCGTGGACATATGTCCCCCAAACGTTTCCATTTGCGCCGCCATCGTGCTGGCCGTTGGAGAGCAGCGAGAAAGCAGGAGTGTTTTGCTCTGTCTGACCCATATGGATTTCGTAGCCGTGAAAGGAGTAACCATTCAGCGGCGCAAAGAGTCCATCCGCCCGCTCAATGCGTCCGGTAACACGGGTTCTGGTTTTCTCTCCGTGAAAAAGGGTAGTCATGTTCAACAGTCCAAGCCCCTCCGCCATTCCACCGCTTTCCATGTGGTTGAGGTCACTGACGGTATGACCCAACATTTGATAGCCGCCGCAAATACCGATAACCGGAACACCGCTGGCGGCATGTCGCTGGATGGCGGAGGCAAGCCCCGATTCCCGGAGCCAGTTCAAATCTGAGATGGTACTTTTCGTACCGGGAAGGATGATAAGGTCAGGAGCGCCCAATTCCGCTTGCGAACGAACGTAACGGAGAGAGACCTCTGCCATTCGCTCCAACGGGTTGAAGTCGGTAAAGTTGGAAAGGCGGGGCAGTCGGATGACAGCGATTTCTACCGCTCCGCCCTCGTTGTTTTTTTGAAAACGCTGGGCGAGGGAATCTTCATCATCCAAATCGAGCTGGAGATAGGGCATGACTCCCACCACCGGGATACCGGTCAGGTCTTCCAGCATTTTGAGGCCGGGTTCCAGAATGGTCACGTCTCCACGAAACTTATTGATAATCAATCCTTGGATTCTTGCTCGTTCCTCTGGTTCCAGCAAGGCCACAGTACCATAGAGGGAGGCAAAAACACCGCCGGGGTCAATATCGGCCACCAGCAAAACAGGGGCATCCACCATTTTGGCCAACCCCATATTCACAATGTCGTTTTGTTTGAGGTTAATCTCAGCGGGACTGCCAGCGCCTTCTATGACGATGACATCATTTTCCGCCGAAAGTGTCTGATATGCCTCTATGATATCTGGAATCAAGGAGGTTTTCATTTTAAAATATTCCCGTGCCGGGAAATGTCCCCTTGGAACGCCGTTCACAATCACCTGAGAACCCACATCTGTGGTCGGCTTGAGCAGGATGGGATTCATTTTTACGCTGGGTTGGATACCGGCGGCCTGCGCCTGGAGAACCTGCGCCCGCCCCATTTCCAATCCCTCGTGAGTGACAAAGGAGTTGAGAGCCATATTCTGGCTTTTAAAAGGCGCAACACGCAGACCATCTTGGTGAAAAACACGACAAAGCGCAGCACAGAGAACGCTTTTTCCGGCGTTGGATGTGGTTCCTTGAATCATAATGGGGTTTGCCATGCTGTGTCGCTCCTTTCGTTGAGAATGCTGCTGAGGGCGGTGAGAAGCTGTTGATTCTCTTCCTCTGTGCGGACGGCGATGCGGTAAAAATCAGACCCAAGGCCACGGAAAGAAGCACAGCTGCGGATAAGGATTCCTTGTTGCAGCAGCTTTTCCCGCAAATCGGTTTGGCCGGGTGCTTGAAAGAACAAATAGTTGACCTGACTGTCAAATACTCGGAAATGGAGCTGCTCCAAGGCGTTTTTGAGGAAGGTTCTCTGCTGTTGAATGAGGGGTTTTGCCTGTTCCGGCCAGTTGGGGCAGTCACGCAGGGCGGCAATGCCCGCATATTGAGCCGGTATGCTGACGGCCCACGGCTGTCCGCCGGACTTGATTTTGGAAAGCAGAGCTTGATTCGAAGAAAGAAGATAGCCCAAGCGAAGACCTGGCATACAGTAGCTTTTGGTCAGAGAACGAAGGAGGATGAGCTGGGGATATTCCTTTAAAAACGGTTTGAGGTTCCAGCAGGCTTCGTCATCCGTCAAGTCCAAAAAGCTTTCATCCAACAACAAATGGGTGTTGGTTTTTGCGCACCAAACCAGGATTTGGCCGAGTAAAGAAGGGTCGATGGTCTGACCCGTAGGGTTATTGGGATTACAGAGGATGAGAAGCCCCAAATCGGGATGGAGAAACGAGAGAATTTTTTCGGTTACTTGAAAGGATTGTTCTGCTTTGAGGTAGAAATACCGGATTTTGCTGTGAGCCGAGCGGAAGCTGCGCTCATATTCACCAAAGGTCGGCGCAAGCGTTAAAACGTGACAGCTTCCCAGGCCATGTGCCAGACGATCCAGCAGGTCAGCAGCGCCATTTCCGCAGAAAATCCAATCCATTGGAACGCTTTCCCGCTCCGAAATCGCTCTCCGCAGCTGCGTACAATCGGGGTCGGGATAATGAACCGAATCCGTCACGCCCCGTATCGCAGCTTCTGCCACAGGCTGGGGCATTCCCAACGGAGAGAGGCTTGCAGAAAAATCGAGCAGCTTTGTTTCAAACTGCCAGACGTTGCCGCCGTGTTGAACAGACATGGACACACTTCTTTCTTAAGGCAATACCGCATAATAGGGATGTGCGGATTGCGCAGTAATTTTGCTTCCAAATTTGTTGGGAAAGCCGCAGGAATACTGACGTATTTCAAGGGTTTTACGGCAAATTTGGGAGTGAAAGGACAAGCAAGGCGCACATTCGACGATTGTGCGGTGTTGCCTTAAAAAAACAGCAAAATTCCACAGCAAAACAGCAAAGT
>JAKSQD010000062.1 GCA_024404315.1 Oscillospiraceae bacterium | reverse complement strand
GTGCCACTGCCACGAGCATGAGCATGAGCATCACCACCACCATGAGGACGGCGAGGAGTGCCACTGCCACGACCACGAGCATCACCACCACCATGAGGACGGCGAGTGCTGCTGCGGCCACCACCACCATCATCACCACGGCCACGATGCAGATGAGGTCTTCACCAGCTGGGGCTTGGAAACTGCCCGTAAGTTCACTGAGGCTGAAATCAAGACCGCTCTGGAAGCTCTGGACACCGGCGTTTATGGTGCGGTTCTCCGCTCCAAGGGCATTGTCGCTTGCACGGATGGCAGCTGGATTCACTTTGATATGGTTCCCGGTGAGATTGAGCTGCGTCACGGCGCAGCCGATTACACGGGCCGCCTGTGCGTCATCGGTTCTCAGCTGAAGGAAGCCGATATTCAGGCACTGTTCCATCTGTAATTCAATAAGACATGTTCCGCCCCTCCGCCCTCCGTACCGCCGCTCCTTCGGGTAAGGCAGCGGGGAGGTTGAGGGGTGATTGAGGTATCATTATGGCTGCAAATCAGATTCCCGTTTACCTGATCTCCGGTTTCCTGGAAGCAGGCAAAACCAATTTTATTGCCCCCATGCTCACCGGCGACGACTTCACCGAGGATGAGCACACCCTCCTCATCGTCACCGAAGAGGGCGAAGAAGAATATGACATCGAGGAGCTGCGCCGCCACGATGTCCGAGTAGAGGTCATCGACAGCGAGAAGGAGTTCACCCTCCAGACCCTCAAAAAGCTGGATGCCAAATATCAGCCCACCCAGGTGGTGTTGGAGTACAACGGCATGTGGCAGATTGCCAAGACGCAGGAGGTCTTCCCCAAAGAGTGGCAGCTGTACCAGATTGTCACCATCGTGGAAAGCCCCACCTTCAACAGCTACGCCAAGAACATGGCCAGCCTGATGATGGAAAAGCTGCGTTTGGCCGACCTGATTGTGTTCAACCGCTGCACCGATGAGCTGGCTCCCATGCTGCGTCAGCGCAACATCAAGCTGCTCAACCGTCAGGCCGAAATTTACCTGGAATACAACGGCGAGCGCATGGAAGAGTACGACGACGGCAGCGTGTGCCCCTTTGACCTCTCGGAGCCGGTGCTGGATCTGACCGACGACGATTATGGTGTGTGGTACACCGATGTCATGGACAAGCCCGCCCGCTATGAGGGAAAAACCGTTCGTTTCCGTGGTATGGTGGCGCAGTCCCCCAAGTTCCCCCGTGGCGCTTACGCCGTGGGTCGCTTCGCTATGGTCTGCTGCGCAGAGGACACCGCTTTCCTGGGTATGCTGTGCTATGGCTCCGAGCAGAAGCGCCTGCGCAACAAGGATTGGGTGGAAGTGACCGCCAAAGTGCAAATCAAGAACCTGCGGGTTCTGGGCGGCGAAGGCCCCGTGCTCTACACCGAGTCCGTCAAGGCCGTGCCCCAACCCGAGGAAACCATGGTCTACTTCTGATTCTCCCCTCGTTCCCTCCAACCGCCTATCTTTCAGACGGAGTTACTATGATGAAAAAAATCCTTTCTCTTTTTCTGGCTTGCCTGATGGTTCTCTCTCTGTGCGCCTGCAACAGCTCCGAGAAAGAACCCGTCTTTACGGAAGTTCATTCCATCAACGACGTGAACCAGGAGCTAGGGTATAAGATGCTGGAGCTGGAAAGCAAAGCCGATGCCATTACCTGGTCCAGCGCAGAATTTTGTCCCGCTTCGGACGAAGAAGCAGACGACGCAGTGGGTCAGCTGAGTTACGTCAGCGGAAAATCCGTGATTGACCTGCGCATGACCATGGATCCCGAGCGTGGTGAGGGTCTGGCTGGCTATCAAAACGCCGGCTGGGTCGCCTCTGTGGACGCACCCAGCAACGCCTTCGGCCCTCTGGATATTTACGTCATCCACAGCGACCTGTTCTTCTCTGAATTTTCTTACACCAACAACGGCGCCACCTGCTACCTTTCTCTCTCCAAGAGCAAAACCAACCTGGACAGCTATTCTGACCTGCTGATTGAATTTGCAAACCAACTGTACAACATGACCGAAATCCCTGACTTTGCTCTTCTGCAACAGCGGAAGGAACAGGCGGAAGCTGCCTTGCAGCAAGCAGACGACGCACGGAAGGAAATCGAACAGCAGCTTGAGAGCGAGCACAACTCCGACCTGCCCCCTGTGGAGCCTGTCATTCCTCCCCTGCCAGAACCGGAGCCGGAGCCGGAAACCGAACCCGAAGCAGCGCCTGAGATGGAAGTCCCCCCCATGAAGACCGAAGAAAAAACGGAAGAAACGGAGAAAAAGGACGATTCCTCCAAGTCCGAATCCTCCAGCAAGGACAAATCTTCCAAGGACAAGTCTTCCAAGAGCAAATCTTCCAAGGACAAAAAGAAAAAGGGCGGCATCACCCTGCAATACTATGACCTGACCTTCAAGGTGGGCGAAGGCTACAAGCTGGAACCCTCCGGCGGTGACGGAAACTATACCTGGAGCATGGCGGACAGCAGCATTGCCACCGTCTCTGACAGCGGCGCTATTGTGGCCGTAGCTCCCGGCGAAACCATCCTGACCTGCACCAGCGGCGACGGAAAATCCGTGGACGTTATCATCCGGGTCAACTGACCAGAGGCACAGCTGACGCCAGTCGGTTGAAAACACAACATATTTAGGCGGCGCTCCTCCATCGGGAACGCCGCTTTTATGCACTTTGTGAGGAAGAAATCCTTTCTTCTCGCAGATTTTGTGCTGTTTTTCCCTCGCTTGGAATTGACATTTCTTTCCTGTTTTGCTATACTCTGTAGCTGTGAGAAACCAGAATCGGTTCTGGAGACAAGGGCGTTTCCGGCAGAATGAACTGCTTGTGAAACCCCTTGTTCGTTTTTTCCGCCCTCACAAATTTTCGCCCGCCGGGAGGCGCATCCCCATGAAAGCTCAAACCAAGTCCGTCAAGGTCATCAAGGAAATCAAGCCCATCAAGAACCCCAACCAAGACAAAATGCCCTGTACTGCTCTGTAATGTGTCCCCATACTGGGCTTTTCTGGATTCCGCAAATCAAAAAAGGTGCATACCTCTCTAATGGGGTATTGCACCTTTCTTTTTTTTGGGGTATCTCTCCCTTTGTTGCGCTTACATGCCCAACTTGAGCATTTCTTCCAGAATTTCCTCTTCGGTCTTCTCATGGCCGGAGGAGGCAGCGTTTTTCTGTGCTTCCTCCCGGGCGGCTTCTCCTTCGGGGGTATCTGCCCAGAGCGCTTCATCCTCGGGGTCGAGAATAAAATCTCCGCAGGCATCCACCAGGGGCAGATAGGGCTTGAACTCAGGCAGCAGCAACACAGCGCCCAGCAGGGCAATGGCACCAAAACCGAAGAACACCCAGCAGAAGGCATAGAGGGGCATGGTCTGGGGGTCAGAATAGGTCAGATACATGGGGAACAGATTAAAAAACGCTATCACCAGCAGTTTAAACGGCTTTTTGATGGCAAAATAGAAGCCGTTGCGCAGCAGATGGGGAAGGGTATCGGCGAAAGCGGCCATGGTGGGGAACAGATAAATGGTGAGAATAGCCAAAATGATGCCAAAGGCAATGATGACCTTACCGACCAAATCGAACAGGCCGCCCAGATGGTTGCAAATTCGCAAATCCATATAGCCGAAAAGCACCAACGCCAGCACAATCAGCCAAGCAATCATGCCCTGTTTGAAGTTGGTCTTAAAACCAATCCAGTACTGTTTGAAGGGATTGATAACGCCATCTCCCCGCAAGGTCTTGAACATGACATGATAGAGCGCCACAAAAGCCGGCCCTGCGGTGATGACGGGAAAGCTGAACAGCACAAACAGGAGGTTTGCCACAATCACGATGCCCACACGGGTCATGAATTTTCCGAAGGGGCTTTCGTTGCTGATAAAGGAAGTAATGATTTCATTCATGGCTTAATCCTCCGCATAGAGATAATCAAGGAACTGTTCCACAGCGGCCAGGCGCTGGGACTGTGCGCCGATGCCAAGGGCGCAGGTATCCGCATAGATGTGATACTTGGTCATGAGGGCACTGTCACTGATGTCGATTCCCACGGGAACGGGTTCGGTGCTGTACTCGGTGTCATTGGGGATGCTGTAGATAAATTTGTCGCCGTACTTCTCCAGGATGGAAGCGCATTCCTCCCGGCTCAAATCCATCAGTCGTCCGGTGCTGCCCAGCGCCTCCATGGACGCTACCTCCATCGTGACAGCATCCAGCACGCCGCCGTCGGTGTAGGTGACAAAGGCCTCATAATAGGTGTTGCCGAAGCCATGATCCAAGGCGTAGTCAAAATAGCTGCTATCGTCAAAGGCCACGTTTTTCTCTTTCAGGTTGAAGCCGGTGTAATCCACATAACCCTTCCACAGCTCGGAATCCACACCCACGTCAGCATAGGTATTGGTAAAGGCAATGAATACCCAATAATCGGTGATGGCGGTGGTGAGCTGAACCACCACAAAAATCAGAAACCAAAGCGCACAGATGATGCCGATGATCCAAAGCTTATAATACTGCCAGATGTATTCCAGCTTCCCTTTGCGGTCTGGAAGCGCTCCCAGCTTTCTTTTTTCTTCCGCATACCAGTTTTTCAGACGTTCCATGACAAACCCTTTCCACGCTGCTCTGTTGGGGCGCTGCCCCCTCCCCTGCTGAACAACTCGTTTTATTATTTTCCCACAAAATATCCCATCATGCAAGGTCATAATGGAGCTTTATATAAGCTTTTTGTGGCACAACTGAGTATTTTCACCAAAAAGCCCCCGCAGCCTTTCCTTCTGACTGCGAGGGCTGTGTGTTACCAATTCCGAATTTAAATGCGAACCAGATGCACCTGCATACTGGGGTAGTCACCGTTGACCAGGGGGAAGGTATAACCACCGTACATCAAAGCAGAGCCAGAGAAAACACGATCCTCTCCGTCCATCTGGTACAAGGCATCGGGATCCAGACCCTTCAAACGGACGTGAATCTGAGCGGCGTTGGGCTGCGGGCTGTTCATGACCATGTTCAGCAGGACTTCGCTTCCATCCTGCGCCACAAACTGCCATGCGTCGTAATAGCTGCCCCGCTCAGGGTTGGTCAGGCGGTAGTAAAGGCCGTCCTGAATCAGCCAGTAATACTTCTTGAAGGTGGCAATCTGTCGGCGCACCTCGTTTTTCTCCTCCTCAGAGAGCTTGTTGGGATCCAGCTCATAGCCAAACGTACCGGACATAGCCACCACACCACGGGTATTCAGCGGAGTGGTACGCCCTGTCTGGTGGTTAGGGGAGGCGGAAACATGCGCACCCATGGTGGAGACGGGGTAGCCAAAGGAGGTGCCATACTGAATCTTGATGCGCTCGATGGGGTCGGTGTCGTCAGAGCACCAAATCTGGGGGGAGTAATACAGAATGGCGGGGTCAAAGCGTCCGCCGCCGCCGGAGCAGCCCTCAAAGAGGACGTTGGGGAACCGCTCGGTCAGGCGCTGCATCAGCTTGTAAACGCCCAGGACATAGCGGTGGCTGACCTCACCCTGACGCTCACGGGGCATCTGATAGGAATAAACATCGGCCAAGGAACGGTTCATATCCCACTTGACGTATTCAATGTTGTTCTCAGCCAGCAGCTTGGCAATGGCATCATAGATATAATCCTGCACGTCCTGGCGGGAGAAGTCCAGAACCAACTGGTTTCTGCCCATCATGGGGTGGCGGTTGGGAGCAGAGAACGCCCAATCGGGATGCGCACGGTAAAGGTTCGAATTTTCGTTGACCATTTCGGGCTCAATCCAAATACCGAACTTCATGCCCATGTTGTTGATTTCTTTGATGAGGGGCGTCAGGCCGCCGGGGAGCTTCTGCTCGTTGACGTACCAGTCACCCAAGCCCTCGTTATCGCTGTTACGAGCACCAAACCAGCCATCGTCCAGCACAAACATTTCCACGCCCAGCTCTGCCGCCTGACGAGCAATGTGCAGCAGCTTTTCGCTGTTGAAGTCGAAGTAAGTAGCCTCCCAGTTGTTGATGAGGATGGGACGGCTTGCCAGCTTGTACTTGCCCCGGCAAACATTATGGCGGATGATGGTATGGTAATTATGGGAGAGCGTGGTGAAACCGTTTGCGGAATAGGTCATGATGACCTCGGGCGTGTGGAAGCTCTCATGAGGATTCAGATTCCACATGAACTGCGCATCATGGATGCCCATCACCACACGGACATTTTCCAGCTGATCCACCTCAATTTCAGTCTTATGGTTGCCGGAATACATGAACATCATGCCGTAGCAATCGCCGTGATCCTCATTGGCCTCGTGGTCGCACAGAATGATAAAGGGGTTATGATGATGGCTGGTCATACCACGCTTCGAGGCGATGGTCTGGATGGAGTGAATCAGCGGGGCACGCTCCACCTGACGCTCCATGCAGTGGCGGCCATGGAAATGAACCAAATCCCACTGACCAAAGGGCATATCCAGGCACATGGAAGCGGCCTTCTCCAGCTTGACGGGCAGGCTGCCCACGTTGACAATTTCGGCGGCACGGGTAATGATGTCCTTTTCCTCAAACACGCCGTAATAGAGGCGAACCTGAAGGCGGGTAACGTGATCCATCAGGGTGATGATGAGCGTATCCGCCTCGCCGCCGTTATCGTAAACGGACGGCATATTAGGAATGGAATATTTCCCCTGCTCAATGCGGTGGCCCACATAGCGGAAATCGGCACCATAACTGCCGTCCCCATTGACCACGGACAAGCCGTTAATGCGGAAATCACCCACGCCGAAGCTGGTGTACTCCTGGGGCAGGGTATCCAAAGAGAAACTGCGGTTCTCCTTGGCCTCATAGGGGTTGCCGGAAAAGCCTCGGTCATAGTTACCGGTCATGTAACTCATGTTTGCTTTTTCCACTTTTCGGCCATAATAGAGGTGCTGGAGAAAACCATATTGGTCTACCAGCATCTGGTAAGTGGAACGCTTGGTGTCCAGCGTCAGCAGTTTTTGGCTTTCATCATAACGAATGCTCATGGATATTGGCTCCTTTTACTCTTGCGCTTGCTCTTCTTCCTTATAGTCCTTCCGGCTGGGGAGTTCTTCCATTCCGCCCCGCATCCGGTAGTTCCTGGGACTGACTCCATAGACGCTTTTGAACATCTTGGAGAAGGTAAGGGGATTCTCATAGCCGATTTTCTGGGCAATTTCCTGGATAGAAAGGCGTGTTTCCAGCAACAGCTGACAGCCCCGATTCAGGCGAAATTGCAGCAGGTATTCCTGTGGGGAAACGCCCATCTTTTTCTTGAAAATATTGGTCAGATAGCTCCGGTTGATGCCAATATACTTGGCCACGTCATTGACCTTGATGGTAGCGTAGTTATAGCGGATAAAGTCCAAGGCGTGGTTGACGTAAACGTCAGGCGCATACTCATGGTGGTGGCGCACCACCTGCGCTGACTTATAGTTGGATTCTACGGCCAAGCTCAAATACTCCAGCAGGATACCCAAACGCAGCAGGTCATTGGCCAGGTTCAGCTCCGGGCGCTCCAAAATCCGCTGCACCAGCAGATAAAACTCCTGATGCTCCACATAGCAGTCCTGCCAGTTGATGCCATCCTTAAAGCCGCAGTTTTCCGCATAGGAACGGGCATTGTTCCCGTCAAAGGTCATCCAGCAATAGGTCCAGGGATCATCGTCATCCGGGCCATACCAGCACTCCTCGCCGGGTTTGGTCATAAACATCTGGCCAAAATGAAGCGTTTGAACCTTGCCACGGATGGTCAATGTACCTTTTCCTGACAGGATCACATGCAGGTGATAGCCGCTGCGGGTATGCGCGTGAAAACTCGTGCCGGGAGCGCATTTCTCCACGCCGCAAAAGGTGAGATACAAGTCCTCGGTCTGCTTCTGCCGGTATTCCAGGCAGCGGTAACGTTTGGTTTCATAAAACTTGGAGACGTGATCCATAATTTGCCTCTTTCCGAAGCTCCATTTTCTGGGAGCTCTGCTTTCCTTTTATCGTGCCCACTGATTCGTAATTATATCGGTTTCACTGCAAAACGCAATGATTCTTTCTGAAAAAAGTCCACTAATTACAAATCACTACGCACTTCTCGCCTATTCATTTCAACCAAAAGAACAACAAGGAACAAAAAAGCCGGGGTCGTCATAATTTTTACAATTACAGCGACCCCGGAGACGGGTTAGGATGATGCTATCCTGTCTATCTTACGGATTACAGCTTGCCGCCGGAGGTAGCGATACCTTCAACAAACTGCTTCTGGAAGATGACATAGATGACCAGCATGGGGATAACTGCCAGAACAGCTGCGCCCATCATTTCGGGATAGTTGTTGGAGTACTGACCCTGAGCCTTGGCCAGACCTGCTGCCAGAGTGGTAGTCTCAACGCTGGAGCAGACGATCATGGGCCACATCAGATCCTTGAATGCAAACAGGGCGGTGAAGATGCCCAGAGAGACCATGGAAGAACGGGTCAGAGGCATCATAATCATCAGGAACTGCTGACCAATGTTGCAGCCGTCGATAGCAGCGGCTTCTTCCAGGTCACGGGGCAGACCCTGATAACCGGTCTTGAGCAGGTAAGTACCAAAGGCGGTGACGATACCGGGGAAGACCAGACCAGCGGTGGTGTTCAGCCAGCCGAGCTTAGAAACCATCAGGTACTGGGGGATGATGAAGATCTGGGAAGGAATCATCATCTGAATCAGAACCAGGGAGAACATAGCGTTCTTGCCGGGGAACTTCAGACGGCCAAAGGCGTAACCGGCCATGGTAGCGGTCAGAACGGCGCAGAGGACGCGGAAGAAAATCATCAGCAGGGTGTTCTTGTACAGCAGAATGAAGTTATAGGACTTCCAAACGTTGCCGAAGGTTTCCCAGTGCCAGCCGGAGGCGGGGAAGATGTAGAAAGGATCAACAGAAATTGCTTCCTGGTTGGTCTTGAGTGCGGTGAGGATCATCCATGCGAAGGGAACCAGCATGATAAAGGCCACAACGGTCAGGATGACATACATAATAATCTTATTGACAAGATCTCTGGTGCGTGCGCTTTCCATAAATCAGTTCCTCCCTTCTTAGTTGTAGAACACGAACTTCTTCTCGCAAGCCTGCATAATCACAGTGACGACCATGATGAAAGCCACCAGAATCATAACCAGAGCGGCACCGTAGCCCTTGTTGCCCTGATCGAAGGAGTACTTGTAGAAGACGTAAACGATGGACTGAACATTGGGCAGAGCTGCGTTGGTCTTATCCATAACCATGAACATCAGGTCGAAGATGGTCAGAGCGCCAATGACACGGGTCTGCACGATGAAGAAGGTGGTGGGGCTGAGCAGGGGGACGGTGATTGCGAAGAACTGGCGGATGCCGGTTGCGCCGTCGATCTCAGCTGCTTCGTAATAGTCGCCGGGAATCTCCTGAAGACCGGAGATAAACAGAACCATGTTATAACCGATGATGGACCACACGCCGATCACGCCAACAGCGATCCAAGCAATCTTAGGATCAGAGATCCATGCGACGTTCTTATGCAGGATGTTGTTGAACAGACCAAACTGCTGGTTGTACAGCCACTTCCAGACCATTGCGACTGCTGCGGGAGCGCAGACCATGGGCAGGAAGAAGATGGTACGGTAGACAGAAGTACCAGCCAGCTTCTTGTTCAGGAAGACGGCCAGAACCAGAGCGATGCAAACACCGAGGGGAACCTCGATGATGGCATACTTGATGGTGTTAATCAGAGACTGCCAAGTCTCGGGAGTGCCACAGGCCTTGACGTAGTTCGCCAGGCCGACGAAAACATTACCTTTGCCGAAGTCACCAGTCTTGCAGAAGGACTGGTAGACCGTCTGAATGACGGGGTAGAAGTTCAGGATAATCAGGCCCAGCATGGTGGGGGTGATGAACGCCCAACCCCACTTCATGACATTTTTCTCGGCCACTGTCATTTGCTTTTTCATGTTCTCCCTCCTTGAAGAATTTCTGTAAGCAAACTACTTTTCATAAATTGCCCACAGTTTTTGACTAAAGGAAGGACGGACCAACCGCGAACAGTCAGCCCGCCCTCACCATATTTTTTAGTTAAGGACTAAGCGTTTCAATTAGTTGCCATCAGCGATAGCGCCACGGATCATAGCAGCAACACGGTCACAAGCGGCTGCCATCTCGGCCTCGTTGGTGGGATCCTGCCATGCGGGGAGGAAGCCCTCGGTGGCCTTCATGGGAGTCTGCCACACGCCAGAGTTACGGGTACCGGGACGAGCTTCGAGGGTGCCCTCGGTCTCTTCACGGATGAATGCGGAAACGTCCATGCCCTCGAATGCCTCGCCGAATGCCTCGGACTTGCCAGGCATACCAGCCATGGTGACACCCAGCTTAGCCTGCTTGACCTGAGCTTCCTCAGAGCAGAGGTACTCGATCAGAGAAGCAGCAGCGTCGGGGTTCTTGGTGTTAGCGTCAGCAGCCCAGCCCAGGCCGTTGTACTGGGTGGAGCGCTCCTCGGGCTGGCACTGGCCGTCGCCATTGACGTCAGCGTAGGGGATCATAGCCCAAGCGTAATCAGCGGAGTTCTCAGCGGTGTAGAAGGAGTTAATCATCCAGGAGCCCTGGGTAATCATGCCGACCTTGCCGGACTGGAACAGGGAGTCGGTGCCGGACTCAGCAACGACGGACTGGGGAGTAGCGACGGTCAGCATCTTGCGAACCATCTCCATAGCAGCCTTGGACTCAGCGGAGTCAATAGCGGTGTCGGTCTTCTCCTTGTTGACGACGTTTCCACCGTAGGAGTAGATGTAGTTGTACCAGCCGTCCTGGTCGTTGGAGGTGTTCAGAGCGTAGCCATAGGTATCATCGGGAGTAGCCTCGGTGATGGCCTTTGCTGCCTCGTACATATCCTCATAGGTCCAGCTGTCATCGGGATAAGCAACGCCAGCCTGATCGAACAGAGCCTTGTTGTACAGCAGAGCGATGGTGTCGTGATCCTTGGGCAGAGCGTAGGTCTTGCCGCCGGACTGATAGATGGCAACGATGTCGGGATAGTAAAGACCCAGATCGATGCCGTCAGCAGCGATTCTGTCGGTCAGATCCAGCAGGATGTCGTTCTCCATGTACATCTGAGCATAGTCAGAGTGCATCCAGAAGACATCAGGCAGGGTGCCGCCGGAAGCGCCGGACTCCAGCAGGGTCCAGTAAGAATCCCAAGAAACGACCTCGACCTTGACATCAACGCCAGACTCCTTGGACCAGTCGTTGCAGATCTCCTGGATACCAGCCTGCTGGTTGGAGTCCCAGATGTTGATGGTCAGAGAACCACCTGCGGGAGCAGCGTCGCCGCCAGCGTTGCCGCCAGTGCTGCCGCCTTCAGCGGGCTTGGAAGAACCGCCGCCGCAAGCGACCAGTGCCAGTGCCATAGCCAGAGCCAGGACCAGAGCAATCAGTTTTTTCATGTGTTTTCCTCCTTGAAATTGTCTCACGTTGATGGGCAGCCACTCTGCCCCGTTGAGTTGCTTTGATTTTACAGCGGTATGGAATAATGTTGTATAGCGAAGTGTGAGTTCTATATAGATTTTTGTTAGAACTTGCTCCCTCTGCCCTTGCAAATTCAACAAACTGAAAACGTTTACACGCCTTTTCTTGTGTAATCCGTTAAAATTTTGTCATATTGAATTTTGTCCAGAAACAGTTTTCTCCCTTTTTGACAAATTTCTTTCCGTATGTTGGTACGTTTAGTCTATATTTTTTGTTCGAACACGCAAAAAACAACATCATATCGGCTATTTTGGGGAATAACCGCATTCTAATTTATAAAAAATATTTCAAATCTTCTTTTGCATATTTTGCACAAATTTCTGTCTGTTTTCTTCCAAAAGAGAAAATAACCCCCGTTTTTTCCGCACATCATTCAGGATTTTAAGCACATGATTCCATTTTATGTCTCTTTTTGTGTATCAAATATCACAGTTTCCGCTTGGCTTCTTTGACGACAGCCTCTCATTCTCTTCATTTGTCGTTTTTTCCGGTGTCCCCTCCCCTTTTCTTTTTTTGCTGTTCTACTCATATTCTCATTTCCTTTTCAACGCAAAACAAAAGCACCTGACCCGCTGATGGAGTCAGATGCTTGAAAGGGTTGTTCTGATGTTACACGTCGTATCGCTTCATCTGTTCCAGGATGCAAGCCACAGTGATCTCCGGGGTGGCAAACTCCGTGATAACCTCGTTTGCAGCACCGAAGTAGAAAGGGCGGCGTGCCTCGAACCGGTTGATGAAGTCCTGCTTGCCGTTCTGAGCCAGAGGACGGTCAGAGAGGTTTTCGCCGTCAAAAATCTCATCCACGGGACGATTGAGCAGGAAGACCACGCCGTTTTTCTGGAGCGCATCCACGTTTTCCTGACGCAGCACCATGCCGCCGCCGGTTGCAATCACCAGATCGCCCTGATCTTCCAGCTCGTGACAGAGGGCGGTTTCCAGATCCCGGTAATAAGGCTCGCCGGACTCGGCGAAAATCTGAGTAGCGGTGCGACCCTCACGGCCAGTGATAACAACATCCGCATCAATGAACTTGCGACCCAGCTTCTCACTCAGCATTCTGCCGCAGGTGGTCTTGCCGCTGCCCATCATGCCGATGAGTACGATGTTTTTCATATTGATTTCTCCCTTTTGGCCGCCGATGACGGTACGATATTCACGGCGGCTTCTTTAATCATTTAAACCGTTGCAAATTATACCCTCCTTTTCCCCTTTTGTCAACGCCCTATGGCTCCCTTGGGGCGGAAAACTTTCTTTTCTTCTGAAATTGTGATTGACAAACCGGATTTTCGTGATAAACTGTTCCTGTAAAATCGGCTTTGACGAAGCCAGCCATGCAGATGCGTCCAAAGAGAGTGGGAGTCCGGTGAAAATCCTGCGGCAAACAGCGCCTGGCAGCCACTTCTGAGCCGTCCGGGAGGACCGGAACGCCCCATCCCCGTTATCGGATGAACTGAGATGTCCGTCCGATGATGGTCAAATCAGGGTGGTACCGTGGAATGATTTCGCCCCTGAGCTGTTCAGGAGCGATTTTTTTATTGTTTTTTTCACGGCTCACCCTCCAAGTTGTCAATCCTATTTTCTGGAGGAAATAAACATGAAGCCTTACAGCGTAAACGAGCTGCGTGAGATGTATCTCAAGTTTTTTGAGAGCAAGGGTCATCTCCGTCTCCCCAGCTTCTCTCTGATTCCCAAAAATGACAAGTCCCTGCTGCTCATCAATGCGGGCATGTCCCCCATGAAGCCCTGGTTCACCGGCGATGAGATTCCCCCCCGCCGCCGTGTCACCACCTGCCAGAAGTGCATCCGCACCGGCGACATCGAGAACATCGGTAAGACCGCCCGTCACGGCACTTACTTTGAGATGCTGGGTAACTTCTCCTTCGGCGATTACTTCAAGAAGGAAGCCATCCCCTTTGCTTGGGAGTTTCTGACCAGCCCTGAGTGGGTGGGCATCGACCCTGACCGCCTGTACCCCTCCGTGTTCGCTGGCAATGAGACCACCCCCGCCGACGAGGAGGCTTTCCAGATTTGGAACGAGGACATTGGTATTCCCGCTGAACGCATCTACAAGTTCGGCAAGGAAGACAACTTCTGGGAGCATGGCTCCGGTCCGTGCGGCCCCTGCTCCGAGATTTATTATGACCGTGGTGCAGAATACGGCTGCGGCAAGCCGGATTGCACCGTGGGCTGTGACTGTGACCGTTATATGGAAGTGTGGAACATCGTCTTCTCTCAGTTCGACAACGACGGCCACAACAACTACACCGAGCTCAAGCAGAAGAACATTGACACCGGCATGGGTCTGGAGCGTCTGGCGGTTGTGTGCCAGAACGTCAACTCCCTGTTTGACACCGACACCGTGATGGGCATCACCAACAAGGTCTCCGAAATCACCGGCGCTCACTACGGCGAGACCTATAACAAGGATGTCTCTCTGCGCATCATCACCGACCACATCCGTTCCGCTACCATGATGATCTCTGACGGCGTGCTTCCCTCCAACGAGGGCCGAGGCTACGTTCTGCGCCGCCTGCTGCGCCGTGCCGCTCGTCATGGCCGTCTGCTGGGCGTGAAGCGTCCCTTCCTGTATGAGGTCTGTGACACCGTGATTGAGGTCAACAAGTGCGAATACTCCGACCTTGTGACCCGCCGTGACTATATCGTCCGTGTCATCCGCAACGAGGAAGAAAACTTTGGCCGCACCATCGACGCTGGCCTGAACATCTTCGCCGGTATGCTGGAGAAGTGCCAGGGTGTCGCCTCCGACATCGAGGACGCAGCAAAGCCCAAGTTCCCCGGCGCTGACGCTTTCAAGCTGTACGACACCTACGGCTTCCCCATCGACCTGACCATTGAGATGTGCTCGGAGCAGGGCATTGAGGTGGATATGGACGCTTTCCACGCCGAGATGGAAGCACAGCGTGTCCGTGCTCGTGAGGCTCGCAAGGCGCTGGGCGACCTGGGCTGGGAGCACATCGACCTGGGCGACATCGACAAGACCCCCACCACCTTCATCGGCTACGATCAGCTCACCGCTGAGGGCAAGATTCTGGCCATCGTGGAGGACGGCGAATCCTCCGGCGCTATCATCGAGGGCAAGCAGGGCATCCTCGTGCTGGATCAGACCCCCTTCTACGCCGAAATGGGCGGTCAGGTGGGAGACCACGGCGTTATCACCAAGGGTGAGAGCGTCTTTGCCGTCACCGACACCAAAAAGACCAACGCCGGCAAGTATCTGCACTATGGTGTTGTCACCAAGGGCAGCTTCGAGATGGACGACACCGTGACCGCTTCCGTGGACACCGCCCGCCGCTCCGCCATTGGCCGTGCTCACTCCGCTACCCACCTGATGCAGAAGGCACTCCAGGACGTTCTGGGCAACCATGTCCATCAGTCCGGCTCTCTGGTGGAGCCTGATTACCTCCGCTTTGACTTTACCCACTTTGCCGCCATCACCCCCGAGGAGCTGGCCAAGATTGAGGAGCAGGTCAACGAGGCTGTGCTGAACGGTATGCCCATTGAAACCCGTGAAATGCCCATTGCCGAGGCAAAGGAAATGGGCGCTATGGCGCTCTTCTCCGAGAAGTACGGCGACGTGGTTCGTGTGGTCAACATGAGCGGCTATTCCGTGGAATTCTGCGGCGGCACCCATCTGGACAACACCGCAAAGGTCGGCTCCTTCCACATCATCAGCGAAGGCTCCGTCGCCTCCGGCGTGCGCCGTATTGAGGCCGTCACCGGCAAGAAGGTCAACGAGATGCTCCGTCAGGAGGAGGCAAACCTCTCCGAGGCCGCTGCCATGTTCAAGGCAAAGCCCGCCGACCTGACCGCCCGCATCACCGCTCAGATGAACGAAATCAAGGAAATGAAGAAGATCATCGAGCAGTACAAGAGCAAGGAGGCTCTGGGTGAGACGCAGAACCTGCTCAACTCCGCCAAGAGCGTGGGCGCTGTCAGCGTTATCACCGCAAATCTGGGCGCTGTGGCCGTGCCTGAGCTGCGCAAGATGGGCGACTTCCTCCGGGACAAAAATTCCGCTGTGGTGGCTGTTCTGGCCGCTGTGAACGGCGAGAAGATTTCCTTCCTGTGCGTCTGCGGCAAGGAGGCTGTGAAGGCTGGCATCAAGGCTGGCGAGGTCATCAAGAACGTGACCAAGCTCTGCGGCGGCTCCGGCGGCGGCAAGCCCGACTCCGCTATGGGCGGCGGCAAGGACGCTTCCAAGATTGGCGATGCTCTGGCCGCTGTTGAGAGATTTGTTGCTTCTAAGCAGTAAGATAAAATAACATCAGCAAACTGAAAGCATCCCATTTTGTTTGAAAGGAGATGAAAAAAGATGGATTGTCTGTTCTGTGCCATTGCGAAGGGCGAAATCCCTTCCAAAAAGGTCTACGAGGACGAGCAGGTCTATGCCTTCTATGACATCGCTCCTGCTGCTCCCGTCCACTTCCTGGTGATTCCCAAGACTCACATTGAGTCCTGCGGCGCTATCACCCCCGAAAATTCCGCTGTGGTGGCTCATTGCTTTGAGGTCATTGCCCAGTGCGCCAAGGAGCTGGGCTTCACGGATTTCCGTGTGGTCTCCAACTGCGGCGATCAGGCGGGTCAGAGCGTGAAGCACCTGCATTTCCACGTTCTGTCTGGCCGTGACATGACCTGGCCTCCCGGCTAAGGCTCATTTCCCATCTAAAACTCCCATCTAAAACGCACAAAAAGAGAGCTGATTCCTCTGAATAACGGGGGAACCA
>JAKSQD010000061.1 GCA_024404315.1 Oscillospiraceae bacterium | reverse complement strand
TCTGCCTGTTGCCCGGCGGAATTGTCCGTAACACAGCCGGTATTGACAAGTTGGCCTCAAACAGGACAAATTAGCAGGGAATTAGACAGAATAAGCAAGCCGCCTTGCGGCGGCTGTAAAAATCATTATAATAGCAGGCAACAAGGACCGGTACACCGCAATCGATCATAAAGGAGATGCCGTATGAAACAGGATCAGATCATTCACAATTTTGCGATTCTTTCCAGCCGCAGGGTGGACGAGCTGGACGCCGTCCTCCACCTGATGAGCCACGAGAAGTCCGGGGCCTGGCTGGTATGGCTGGAGCGAGCGGAGGAGAACAAGACCTTCGGCATCGCCTTCCAGACCCAGCCCTGGGACGACACGGGGATCTTTCACATCCTGGAGCACTCGGTGCTGTGCGGCTCGGACCGGTATCCGGTGAAGGAGCCCTTCGTGGAGCTGATGAAGAGCTCCCTCAACACCTTCCTCAACGCCATGACCTTCCCGGACAGGACCTTCTATCCCGTATCCAGCCGGAACGATCAGGATTTCATCAACCTCCTGCGGGTCTACATGGACGCGGTGCTGCATCCGCTGATCCACTCCAAGCCGGAGATCTTCGGCCAGGAGGGCTGGCACTATGAGCTGGACGGGGATGGAGCCCCCTCCTATAAAGGCGTTGTGTTCAACGAGATGAAGGGCGCCTTCTCCTCGCCGGACACCCTCCTGGAGTGCGAGATGAGCCGCCGCCTGTTCCCGGATACCTGCTACCGCTTCGTCTCCGGAGGCGACCCGGAGCATATTCCGGAGCTGACATACGAACAGTTCACCGCCGCCCACAGCCGCCTGTATCATCCGTCCAATGCCTACATATTCCTGGACGGCCGTCTGGATATTGAGAAGGTCCTGGATATCCTGGACAGCGAATATCTGTCCGGCTATGAGCGACGCCCCGCGCCGGAAGCGGTCCCCCTCCAAAAGCCTGTGGAAGCAGGAACGTCCGTCATTCACTATGAGCTGTCCCAGCAGGAGGGCCTGGAGGGGCGCGCCCGGCTGACGGACGGCTTCGTGGCCTGCACCTATCGTGACCGGGAGATACTCGCGGCGTTGCACGCGCTGGCGGACATACTCTGCGGGGATAACCAAGCCCCGCTGAAACGGCGGCTCCTGGAGAGCGGTCTGGCGCGGGATGTGCGGCTGGATGTTCACGACGGTATTCGGCAGCCCTGGGTCACGCTGGAGGCCCGGGACATCAGCGAAGACAAGATCGACGAGGTATCCGCCGCCCTGCGGGAGGAGCTGGAGCGGCTGGTCCGGGAGGGACTGGACCACCGGCGTATCCTCGCCGTGCTGGACAACCTGGAATTCGAGGCCCGGCAGCGGGACTACGGCCAGATGCCCCAGGGGCTGATCCTGGGCTTTCAGGTGCTGGAAAGCTGGCTCTACGGCGGGGACCCGGGCGCGAACCTCAGCGTTGGGACGCTCTTTGACGATCTGCGCCGGAAGTGCGGGGAAGGGTATTTTGAAAAGCTGCTGGAGCGGGTCCTCCTGCAAAATACCCACCATTGCCGGGTATTGATGAAGCCGTCCCACACAGTGGGACGGGAGCGCCGGGCGCGGGAAGCGGACCGCCTCCGCAGCGCCCGGGCAAAATGGAGCGCGGCGGACATTGCGGGCATCCGCCGGTACCAGAAGTCCATCGCCGCATGGCAGGCCACGCCGGATACGCCGGAGCAGCTGGCCTCCATCCCCAGGCTGCGGCTCGATCAGGTCCCGGCGGAGCCGGAAAGGCTGCCCTTAGCGGAAGAAAAAGCTGCGGGTATGACCCTGCTCTATCATGAGCTGCCCACCAACGGGATCACCTATCTGAATCTCTATTTCACGCTGGACGATCTGACCCCGGATGAGCTGGCCAGGGCTTCCCTCTTGGCCCGGATGTTCGGCTATCTGGATACGGGCCGCTATCCGCTGGCGGACCTCCACCGGGAGATGCGCTCCCTGTTCGGAGATATCCGGTTCGCGGTAGAGGCATACGGCGAGCGGAACGCTCCCGAGCGCTGCCGCACCTTCCTGTGCGCCTCGTGCAGCGCTCTGGACGGGAAGCTGGAAAAAGCCCTGTCATTCCTGACAGAGCTTCTGACGGGGCAGCGGTGGGACGATCCGGAACGGGTGCGTATCTTCCTGCGCCAGCACCGCTCGGCCATGGCGGAACAGACGGTCATGGCGGGGCACAACGCTGCTATGACCAGGGTCCTGGCCTGCTCCACCGCCGAGGGCGCTGTGCAGGAGCAGACAAGCGGGATCGCGTTCCTCCGATGGCTGACGGAACTGGAGGGTGATCTCCCGGCCCGTTTCCCCACATTGGCGGAGGAGCTGAAGGCCCTGGCCCGGCGCATCTTCTGCCGGGCGCGCATGACGGTCAGCGTCACCGCCGGAAATAGGGCGTCTGTGGAAACGGTCGTCCGCGTGCTTTCCGAGGGCCTGCCGGGAGGGATGTTCGTCCGGTCTGCCGCGGCGGTCATCCGGCCCTGGGGACCCAGGCGGGAGGGGATCGTGATCCCATCCGGCATCTCCTTCGCGGCAATGGGCGGCGCTTTCCAGAACGCCGGGACAGGGGCGGCAAAAGTCATGGGCCGCACTGTCTCCCTAGCACACCTGTGGAACGCCGTGCGGGTGCAAGGCGGGGCCTACGGAACAGGGATGGTCCTGCGGGATACCGGCTTTGCGGGGTTCTTCTCCTATCGGGACCCCAGCGCCGCTCGGACATTGGACTGCTACCACGCCTCTGCGGGTTTCCTGCGGGGCGCTGGCGATATGGATCTGACCGGCATGATCACCGGCGCGGTGGCGGAGTCCGATCCGCTGCTGACAGCCCGCATGAAAGGAAAGGTCTCCGACGCCCGCTATTGGCGGCGGATCACCCACGCGGATTTATGCCGTGTCCGGCGGGAGATGCTCGCCGCCGCGCCGGAGGACCTGGTCGCTCTGGCGGACCCCGTAGAGGAGCTGACCGCGCAGGGAGCGGTGTGCATCCTGGGGCCACAGCAGCAGATCGATGTGTGCGCCAGACTGCTGGACCATGTGTCGGTGCTGTGATATGGAGAAGATACATTTTTCAGCGGGGCCGCTGAAAAAAGGGGCGGAGGTCTGCGCCGCCATTCTGGCGGGAAATATGCTGCTGGGGTTCGCCGTGGCCGCCTTTGTGCTTCCCAGCGGCGTGATCATGGGCGGCGCTACAGGCGTTGGGGTCGTCTTAGGTCGGTTTATCCCCTTGGATACCGCGCTGATCGTCCTGGCGGTGAATTTGCTGGCCCTGGTATTGGGCCGGGCGGTGCTGGGCTGGCGCTTCGTCCTGGCTACGGTCGCCAGCTCTCTGCTCTACCCCGCCTGTCTGGGGGCGGCGCAGAGGATACCGGGCATCGGCCAGCTGACAGCGGACCCGCTGCTGGCGGCTCTGCTGGGCGGCGGGATGGTGGGCATTGCTGTTGGCCTGGTCATGCGGGTAGGTTCCTCCACCGGCGGAACTGACGTGGTCAATCTCGTGCTGCACAAGTGGACGCATATCCCGGTTTCTGCGGCGGTCTATCTGACAGATATCGTTATCATGGGCGCACAGGCCCTGTTCTCCGACCCGGAGCAGATATTATACGGTGTCGTGCTGCTGGTGGTGGAAACGATCACCCTGGATCGGGTGATGCTTCTGGGCCGGTCCCAGATACAGCTTTTTGTGATCTCCGACCGGTATGAGGATATCCGGCAGAGGTGCCTGACGGACCTGCAGGCCGGAATCACGATGGTCCAGATCGAGACCGGCCGGACGAGGACCTCGCAGAGGGGCGTGCTGTGCGTGATCCCGCCCCGGAAGCTGTACGCGGCACAGACGCTAATCCAGTCTGTTGATTCCAATGCGTTTCTGACCATCACACAGATCAAAGAGGTCCAGGGACAGGGCTTCTCCAGAGAGAGAATCTATGTGGGATCCCCCATGCCGGACTGCCATACGGAAGGAGAAAAAGACGATGCTGACTGATAAGAAGGAAAAGGCGTACCTATCCATCCTAAAGGAGGAATTGGTCCCCGCCACAGGCTGCACGGAACCCATTGCCTTGGCTTACGCCGCCGCGCGGCTTCGGGACATCCTGGGAGCCAAACCGGAGCGGCTTTGGGCTGAGGTCTCCGGGAATATCATCAAAAACGTGAAAAGCGTTGTGGTCCCCAATTCCGGCGGCCTGAAGGGCATCCGCGCGGCCATCGCCGCAGGCATTGTGGCGGGCGCGGCGGAGAGAGTCTTACAGGTCATCTCATCTGTTCCGGCGGAACGGCACGCGGATATTGCGGCCTATTCCCGGGATGTTCCCATTGAGATCGCCTGCGCCGATACCACCCGGATGCTGGACATCCGACTCACCGGCTGGGCGGGAGCGCACAGCGCTTCGGTACACATCGCCAACAGCCACAGCAACATCGTTCGAGAAGAAAGAGATGGGGAGATTCTGCTGGAAAAGCCGGTCACCGATTCCGCCGAGGACAGCTTGACGGATAAGAGCGTACTGAATGTGGCGGACATTCTGGAATTTGCGAATACAGCAGACCTGGAGGAGATCGCGCCGCTGCTGAACCGGCAAATCGCCTGCAATACGGCGATCGCGGAGGAAGGGCTGCAAAACGATTGGGGCGCCAATATCGGCTCCGTGCTGCTGGCGGAGTATCCCAATGACATCAAAACCGAAGCCAAAGCATGGGCCGCCGCCGGGAGCGACGCCCGCATGAGCGGATGTGAGCTGCCGGTTGTGATCCTCTCCGGCTCCGGCAACCAGGGAATCACCGCTTCTGTGCCGGTGGTGCGGTACGCCGGATACCTCGGGGCAAGCCGGGAGAAACTGTATCGGGCACTGCTGGTCAGCGACTTGGTGACGGTCCATCAGAAAAGCGGCATTGGTCGTCTCTCCGCCTATTGCGGCGCGGTCAGCGCGGGCGTCGGGGCCGGGGCGGGAATCGCCTATCTGCTGGACGGAAGCTATGAGGCCATCGCCCATACCATTGTGAACGCTGTGGCCATCATCAGCGGCACCATCTGCGACGGGGCCAAGCCCTCCTGCGCCGCAAAAATTGCCGCCAGTGTAGACGCAGGGATCCTGGGGTATTCCATGTATAAGAATCATCAGGAGTTCAAGAGCGGCGACGGCATTGTCACAAAGGGCGTTGACAATACTATCGCCAATGTCGGCATTCTGGCCAAGGAGGGAATGCGGCAGACAGACCAGACGATATTGTCGATCATGACGGAGCGATGTAAATGATGCTAGATGCTCTGACTGCTGTTTAGAAACATGGCATCATTAGGGGAAATTCGATACGTCATCAGGATGAGAACAAATAAGTATACAGCCTATAACTCACCGCTCCTGGATTCGTTTCTTCTCATGACTTTTCCTGTTATGCCGTCCCCGCAACTGTTGAAGCGTCTGTCGGATAGATACCGGTTCTGCTGGCTCATCCAACATTTCGGCAACATCTTTTCGGCTCTGTGCCAACATCCCGTGATCAAACTTCTTGCCATAGGTAGCTTGCAGCCGCTGGGCCGCTTCCAGCTCCTTATCAGTCCGAATAGCCTGACGGGCGACATCCAGTTCCCTGGCATCCATATCCGCCGCCTGTTGTTGCAGCTCGGCGTACTGTGCCAGTGCCGCATCCAGTTCAGCAGTATATTTTTCCTCTTGCTGGTTCAGCATTTCCAGGGAAGACTCCATGGACGTAATATGCTGTTTGATCTCATCCATGCCATGATCGGCCGCACAGTTAAACTGATTGAGTAGCAGAGCCTTCTCATTTTTCAATTCCTCAATGTATCCTGTCAGACCGGCGATTTTCTGCGCCAACTCCCGATGCCGGAGCACATGGATTGCCGGGGTATTTTTCTTTTCGCCCAGCAAACCCCGGCGCTCCTTGGTCTTGGCCTTGAGCTGCTTAACAATATCCTCATACCGTTTGATGTCCGGCTGTACAGCATGAAGCGTATCGATAATCTGTCTTTTCCCTGAGGATACCTGTAGAAAAGCAGGTATCCTCTTTATCATGATCTCAAAGACGCTCTTTTGACTTTCAGACAGATTGGTCATTTAAGGACCTTATCTATAATGTGATGACTCTTGCAATCCTCCAGCTCTTACTTGATATGGAGCCTTGTTGCTCAGTGCGAATGATATAAAACGGATACTGACAGCACAGAAAAAAGATTGTGCTGCTCAACTTTTTACACTGTGGGAACTATTAAAGAAATAAAGCATAAAAAAACTAACTGTTCTCTTGGTGTAAAAGTGTGAGAGCAGTTAGCTTTCTAAATCAATTCATATTAAGTTAGATGATAAGTTGAATATTTGATGGCTCAGTAAGAAAATGTCGAAGGAGGAAATGCTTTGGTTTTTGATTTTTAGCTATATGACGGAGTGTTATACGAGATTTCTTATGTGTTGGTATCGTAATTCAGCCGATAATCACATTTCTTTTCTGTGTGTCCGGGCGTCAAGGCTTGCTACCAATTCTTTTAGGTGTTCACTCAGAGGTCTATCGGAATCAAATGGAAGAAAGAAGTGGTATTTCTGCTTTGTGAGTTCGTGGTGGTGAAGAATCTGTATTTTTATCTCCTCATAGCGCAATACCACATTATTCTCGTGTGCAAAAGCCTTCAATCTGGAAACCAGCTGTGCGGAATGAATATAATCCAAAAGAAATATTCCGAAGAACATACCAATAACAAAAGAAAACGCCAGATTATTGCTTAACCAGTATAAAGCAGCTAAGATACGAGAATGTACACAGAAATAGTATAATGCTCCAATCAAACTCCAGTAGAAAGAGAATTTCGGACAGATAACACCATCAATGTTGCCCCATTCATCTGAGTAGTCCCACAGACGCACCTTTGTTTTTTTCAAGCACCAGATTCCCGCTATGTACTCAATCAGTGTCGATGATATCGCCATCAAAACAAAGATTATAAGATGGTTAAGTGTTGGAAATAATGCTTGCAGAGATGCAAGCAAATAGAGGGCACATAATCCGGTGCCGTAAAGCGGAAGGTATGGTCCGGTACAGAAACCGGGATTGATCCATCCTTTTTCGGGATTTGGATTGCAAAGAATATTTCTATAAATCAATTCGATAACCCATCCTGATACCGAACCAATAAAGAACAAAAATGCCAATGTTAAAAGCAGGCTCATAGTTATATATCCTTATCGCATTTTGAAGTTGAGTGTAAATTGTGTTATAGGAACAGCAGTACCGTCTAAATGAGTGTTGATTGCCCTATTGAATGAAAAAGGGAACTGCTTTTTCTGCAGCTCCCTTGAGATTACATACGAATGGTTTTATCAGAACACATGATATTCAGCTAACAGTTTTTCGATGTCCGTTCCTTTGATCTTTTTCAGCAGGCCCTTTACAGCGACATCCTTAAAGAAGCCTAACTTCATTTCGGACAGGGGCTTGCCGTCACGCAGCTTGATAGTCGCATTCAGGAGATCGCGGATATCATAGGTGCTGCCCCAAACTTCAGGAACACCGCGATCAACATCCAGAAGGGTGTAGACTGCTTCCATACCAGTACGCATGGAATATTCTGTTGTGAAGATAGTGTCACGTTTGGTTTCTGCGAACTGACCCAAGAAAGCAAAGTTCACAGCACCTTGAGGAACCACATCAGGACGATCACCGGCTTCACGAGGCATAAAGAAAGCTGTGATATAGGGCATCATACAGGGAACGGTGTTAGCGCTGTTCTTTGCCAGCTCCTCAATCTGATCCACGGGAACACCTAAATGATACAGCCATTCCATGCAGATTTCTTCACCAGTACATTCCCGCATGGCCTTCTTCACATAGTTGCCGGGTTTGTCGGAGAACAGACCGTAGATCCAACCAACGAGCTGATCTTTCGGCTGGCTGCGGAACTGAGGCTGACGGTTAAAGGTCCAGCTCAGGAGCCAGTTGGAGTCCTTGACCGTTACGATGCCACCGGTCACAACGCCGCCGGAGAAAGGATCACGCTTACAGATGTTCTTGATATAAGGAACGATTCTCTGATCCAGAGTGGTTACGGTTGCGCTCATCCAGTTTGTCTGTTCAGGATCAGAGCAGAATTTGTCGGGATGTCCGAAGTCGGGACTCTGGGCAGCAATCTTACGCCACATATCCCAACCGCCACCCTTTCGGATGTTGGTGTTGAAGGGAGCCGGAGAGGTCTGGGAACCAAGAGAAGAATTTTCAACACATCCGCCATTTGTAATGAAGACCAGATCATCTTCTATAAGGTCAACATACCGGGTCTCGTTATCAACACAGAGTTCGATACGCTTTGCAAGTTTGCGCTCAGGCTGGATGTCAAATTCTACATTGACAACCTTTGTGTTGTAGCGGAAGTCCACATGATGTCCCTCCAGATACTTAATCATGGGAAGGATCATAGACTCATACTGATTATACTTTGTAAATCGAAGGGCTTTGAAATCGGGCAGGCCGCCGATATGATGGATGAATCGCTTGATATACAGTTTCATTTCCAGCGCACTGTGCCAGTTCTCAAAAGCGAACATAGTGCGCCAGTACAGCCAGAAGTTGGAGTTCAGCACTTCGTCATCGAAGAAGTCGGTAATCTTCTTGTTATAGAGAGCCTCATCAGGAGTGAAGAAGAGACGCATGATTTCCATAGCACCCTTATCAGAGATATCAAACTTGCCATCGGTGTGGGCATCTGCGCCACGATTGACTGTTGCACGGCAGAGTGAGAAGTTGGGGTCCTTCTTGTTCAGCCAATAATACTCATCCAGCACGCTGGCACCTTCAGTTTCAATAGAAGGAATAGAACGGAACAAGTCCCACATAACCTCAAAATGGTTGTCCATTTCTCGGCCTCCACGCATGACATAGCCGAGCTGAGGATATTCGTAGCCGTCACAGGCACCGCCAGGAATGGGATCTTTTTCAAAGATGTGAATGTGTTCACCCTTCATCTGACCATCTCGTACCAGATAAACTGCCGCAGTAAGCGCAGCAAGACCGGTGCCGATGATATATGCAGACTTGTGGTCAACACCTTCAGGCTTTCTGGGGCGGGCGAAAGCCTCATAATTGCCACTGCTATAATACATATACAGATCCTCCTTATTTTGTTTGGATGTCCTTATTATAGAGAAGATGGCTTTTTTGCACAATTAACAGAATAATGGTGCTGCTTAATATTTTATCAATATTGAGAGATTGTATTCATTTTTATCAAAACTTGTAGTTTGATAAGTTTTCAAAATAAGTTCACAAATAGTTTTATTGACCGAATCAGTTAGCGGAATTATAATATTGATGATATAATGGAATCTGCTTTTCCTGAGATATATATGGGGATTTTTTTGAAGGTGTTGTTCAGAAGCATCCCAATTAAGGAGTGTATAGGATAATGTCACAAATAACAAAAAGAGCGATAGAAGCCAGCCTAAAGAATCTTCTTTTGAAGAAGCCACTCAATAAAATCACTATCAACGATATTGCTGAGGACTGTGGTATCAGTCGCATGACTTTTTATTATCACTTCAAGGATATTTATGATCTTGTAGAATGGAGTTGCGTTGAGGATGCGGCAAAGGCACTTCAAGGAAAGAAAACCTACAACACATGGCAGGAAGGAGTTTTGAATATTTTCAAAGCTGTACTGGACAACAAACCGTTTATTATGAACGTGTATAATTCAGTTAGCCGTGAACAGGTGGAGCGATACCTATACAAACTGACATATGACCTTCTCATTGGAGTGGTAGAAGAACAATCTGCCGGAATGACTGTTCGGCAGGAAGATAAGGAATGTATTGCCCATTTTTATAAGTATGCCTTTGTTGGTATTATGCTGGATTGGATTCGTGAGGGGATGAAGGCTGATCCACAAGAGATCGTGGGAAGTATCAGTATCATCATTCGTGGCAGCATAAAGAACGCACTGGAAGGCTATTGCAAGGATAGGCAGCCGGTAAACTGATATATAAACTTTAGGGAGAGTCAATTGTGCTTTTTTGTATACAGTTCAATCTTCTTGATAGGTATGGACAAGATTATAAAAGGTTGATTTCTTCAGACCAAGTTCTGACATAGCAGCTTTGGCGGTAATTGCTTTTGTGTTCCACCGTTGATATACATCTTCCCAGTTTGGTGGATACACAGCTTTGGGGCGGCCTAAGTGCTTTCCCTTGCCTTTGGCGGCGGCGATCCCTTCAGACTGCCGCTGGCGGATGGTCAGACGCTCTTGCTCCGCAATGCTTGCCAACACTTCGATCAGGATGTTATTGATCATCTCAAAGACCCACTCCTGACCTTCAGGCAGTTCAGTCATAGTGGTCGGGATATCAATGACCTTTACTCTGATGTGATGAGCCTTGTAATACTCAAGCTCCTGCTTGATATGGGTCTTGTTGCGGCTGAGCCGGTCCAGCGATTTTACGATGAGGGTATCGCCGTCTCGAAGATAATGGTTTTTGAGGACCTGATAACCGGGGCGGTCGAGGGAAGCTCCGCTGGCCTTGTCTGTAATGATGTCACGCTCGTCGATTCCCAATTGCTGAAACGCTTTCAGTTGGCGATCCAAATTCTGCTCACGAGTGGACACTCTGGCATATGCGTAGACCTTTTTCATCGTAAGAAACTCCTTTCTCTTCCATAAAGGTTGAGTGGTTTATGGACATATCCATAAACAGTGCGCTAACCTTTATGGAGGCTTTTTTATGTCGATTTTACTTGCCTGAGACATCTCCATAAAGGTCTACCTTTATGGAGGGATATTTGCGAGGCTACTATTGATTACATGGAGCAAGAGCATAAAATGCAGCGGAGCCGAAGAAGAAAAAGAAGCTGTTTATCCTTCGGCACCTTTGAGCCATTGGAGAACTGAACAGCAGAAGCGGAGAAGGCGAAACGACAATGGAACTGTAAAATGAGGAAAGGCACGGCCCGTTGGAATCGGACTGTGCCTTTGATTCGTTTTACATGCCTTTAAAGCCAACGTGAGAACACCATTATCCCAGTAACAGGTCTTGCTTTTTCACTCTGCTGAGCATCCAGAAAGAAGCCACTGCACAAACGACTGCCAGCAGAATCAATGCAATTACCTCACTTGCCGGAATGGGAAACACCTTGAAAATGACGTTACCAAAGCAAAGGTAATTCTGCATCAGCCATGCTGCCAGCTTCTTAGCTGTAAATGCCAGAATCAACAGCTTAAAAATCATAGACACATAATTTGCACTGTACCATGACAGCACAAAGACCAAAGCGGAAATCGCCATCGCAAAGAGGAAGTATTCCACAATCAGCAGCAGTACCCACACACCGAAGGTGGGATTGAACAGGGTGGGCATGATATTGGTAAAGGAGTAGAGTCGGCAAGGCAGGAACGCACCCAGATCATTTTTTGCAAATATCGCTCCGTACCCCACCAGCACTGCAACAGCCAGAACTCCGGCAGAGAGCATGGATGCAGCAAATTGAATCATCGGGAGTCTGCGACCTATGTGGCTGCTCCATTGGAGAGCGTGCATCCGGCTCATTTTGTCCTGAACCAGAACGGGAGCCAGCAGGATACACACCGCTACGGTAAAAAGTGCTGAGAGCTGGGCGAAAAAGCCACTGGTTCCTTCTACTGCTGTTTCTGGGAACACATTTCTCCATGCCGTTTCATTGTCCAACAGTTTTTTGGCAGCAAGAGCGTTTTTTTGGTCAAGACCGGTCAAATCCTCCTCAATATATTCACTGGACATACAGTGGTCAAAGCCATACTCCAACTGGTCATCATATTTTTCAAGAATACTCTTGCAGGCTTCATTGACCCAAAAGGGAGAACCATAAGAGGGTGTTATTCCATCCGCTTCACAGGAAATATCCGTCCAGATCTGTTCACATTGCTCCCTCAGCTTTCGGGATTCTTCTGTTTCTGATTCACTGTCGGCGTGAATAGTCGCATACCATACTTCTTCATACTGGGTGTAGTTCAGCAGCCCCAGACTTTTTGCCGTGGGGTTTTCAGCGATGATGACATCCAACTGCTCAATAGCGTCCTTTTCCAGCCGATGCAGCTCCTCCACCATCTCATCGTTGAACTGCGTTCCGTACTGTTTTACCAAATCGGATTGTATCTTCGTTATTGTAGTATTTGGTTCTCCATTCTTAACACCATTGTTGATATAAAATTCAAGACTGCCCAACTGCCAGTCTGCCAACAGGTAGACCACTAAAATCAGCAGCGTGGCAGGTTTCCATATCTTTTTCAGTTCTTCTTTCAGCATTTATGCCACATCCTTTCTATGGAAAAAACGATAACTCCACCACAAGAGAAGAGTCGCAAGGAAAATCCCCAGCAATGCCACTTTGCACTCCTGCCAAGGTACAATCGAGTCAAAATCCATATCCGTGAACCATTTATATTGAGTGACCCACAGCATGACAGGGTTCCACTCCAAAACCACAAAGGCTTCCCACAAGTTTCTCCCCGAAGTAAAAGGAACGAGGGCATAAAGAGTGATTCCTGTTCCCATCAGAACAAAAAATGCCTGTAATGCGTCCCGACAAACCATGCCAACTGCAAATGCAATGGTCTGATAGATCAGAACACAGACTGCACCTAATGCTGCTGTTGCCATGAGATAGCTGCCCACGGTCATGGGCTTCCATGTGAGGTAAGGAATGAGGTGGACACCCAAAAAACGGTAGTTCATCTGGCTGGAAATACTGGCACTCCAAAGCGGTCCCATATCCCACAGCAGCGAAAACAGACCTAAACCAACCACTAACAGGAGCATATAAGCAAGCACACCTGAAATGGCTGCTGCAATGTATTTTGCCCCTTGAAGCCTGCGACCTGTTTTCGTGCTGTAAACAGAGAGGGCGGTTCGATCAAAGGCTTCGCTGCTTGTGAGATAGAGTGCCATCAGTACGGCAGTGATCCATCCCTCGGTAATCATCATGCGAAGCAGCACTCCGAACAGCATATTGGTTAGCCGGTCTGACATTTCACCGGCATAAAGGCTCATGGAGACATCCTGCTTAGCCATCAAGTCAACGACCTTCTGCAATGCCTGATATTTCTTTTCCCATAGCTGTTGCACCCATTCTGACGAACTGGAAATGGAGAGCATAATCTCTAAAATGCTGTGAGTAGAAAAATTTTCATAAACGTCTGCTGCATCATGTGTTGCATTAGCCAGTGCAGACTTATATGCGTGTTCCGGCTCCAGCTCCAACCGGCGGTCAAATTCTTCTCCCATCGTCCCACCAATCTGCTCTGTTACTTCTGACACATAGGACACATAATCGGTGGCATATTCCTGCGAAAACAGTACCAAACCATTGAGCAGGATACAAAGCAGGAGAAATACCGGAATGATAGGCATTGACCAGAGCTTTTTCAGCTCCCAACGAATCAAATCCCATCTCATTGTTCCACATCCCTATAAATACAGAGGAACGCATCCTCCAACGTAGGAGATACCGTGATACCATTCTCCAACGGTGTGTCCGAAGCCAACCGAACCATCGTACCGTTCTCGCTCTGACGCTCACTGAGAAGCAGAACACCATTACCCAGACTGGTTCCGGCAGGCACTTCATAGATTTTGCCCTTGAACTGCTGGCAGATATGGGCGGCAGAATCGCAGCAGTAGAGCTTATGGTCACGAATCATGACGATCTGATCGGCAATCGTCTCAATATCCGAAACGATATGAGTGGAGAGAAGCACGATCCTGTCTTTGGAGAGGCTGTGAATGAGGTTGCGGAATCGCACACGCTCCTTGGGGTCGAGTCCGGCAGTCGGTTCATCCAGAATCAGCAGCTTCGGGTCGTTCAGCATCGCCTGGGCAATTCCCACCCGCTGAATCATGCCGCCGGAAAACTGCTTCATCTTCTTGTTTTTGACCTCGCTCAGAGATACAAGCTCCAGAAGCTCGTCAATCCGCTTTCTGGCGTTCTTACGCTCCAATCCCTGCAATGCCGCCATGTATTGAAGGAACTGAACGGGGGTGTAGTTCTTGTAATAGCCAAACTCCTGCGGCAGATAGCCAAGGATTCCACGGTAATCGCCACCCAAAGAGAGAATATCCTTGCCATCCCAGAGAATTTTCCCCTTAGTAGGAAACAACAGCGTTGCCAGCATCTTCATCAGAGTGGTCTTGCCTGCTCCGTTGGGAGACAGCAGACCGTAAACACCGTTTTCAAAGGTCAGGCTGATGTCCTCCAAGGCGGTAAAGTTGCCGTATTTCTTGGTCACATTTTCAATTGACAGCATAACAAATCGCTCCTTCTTTATTGGAATAATAGTAGGTTTTCAGGGTGTTCCAGTAGAATGTGGCGGCTCCCGCAGTAATGATGCCAAAAACAACGGTGGGAATATGAGCCAGCAGGTGGATAGAGGAAAAGCCCAGCTGAAGTAAAAGTCCGTTCAGCAGAAGCCAGAGGGCAGGCACAAGGAAATGACAGACAGGTACTCGCAGCTTCCATTCTGTCACTATCTGTGCCGAAGCAAACAGGAACAGTGAGGATGCCGAGATGCTGAACAGTCGGAAAAAGGAGTGTTCCAGTTGCAGGGAGAAGCACATTCCGGCACTCAGAATCACCGATACCACCAAAGACAGTCCGCCAAATACCAGCATCCGCAGGGCGTTGACCTGATAAGCGGAGAAGCGGCAGGTCATTTTCTGCTCATACATTCCAGCAAGGTATTCCTTCCAGATATTCAGAACGAACATAGAGGAATAGAGGAAGGGAGACACCGCAAACAGCATGACTTCACTCTGAGTAGGGTACTTTGCACAGAATGGAATTGTGTAGCCCACTGTCAGAACGGTAATGAACAGCGCCAACAGAGAGCTGTCCTCCACACCGAAGAACAAGCCTCTCACGCCAATGCTGTGCCACAGCTCTGACAGGCTCTCGCCAAAGGATTCTTTCTGTGGCAGTCCGTTGTCCAGAATCCACTGAATACTCCGTTCCTTTTCCTGCTCTGTGGGCATGGGGATGTTTTTATAATCCTTCATAAGAGAACTCCTTCCGTATTTTTTGAATCAAGCGATAGTATTGAGCCTTGATTTTTGCTTCCGGCTCTCCAATAATAGATGCAATCTCTGGAAAACTGTGTTCCCCGTAGACCTTCATTCGGAAAATCTCCTGTGTTTGGGGCGGAAAGCGGCATATATAGGCTTCAATCTCCTCCAAATAAAGAGAATCCGATACCTGCAGAGTAAAATCATTTTCGGTCAACAGCTCCGCTTCCTCAACAGGAATGGTTTCGGGGGTATACCGCCTTCTGGAATCAATGATTTTATGAGAAATGATGTGGTAAAGCCATGTTCGAAATGAGGCTTTTCTGCTGTCATAGTTAGAGAGAGATTGCAGCATCGCCACAAAGCCCTCCTGAGTGAGATCCATTGCGTCCTCACGGTTTTTGACCTGCTTATAAATGTAGCGGTAAATCTCATCGTAGTAGGAGCGGATGAGTTTGTCTGCTGCTGATCGGGAGCCACGACGCAGGATCGCCCGAATCCATCTTTCTTCGTTATTCAATTTCGAGCCTCCTTGTGTGTGTCTATAGATATATTCGTATGAGCAAGGGAAATCGTTGCAGTTTTTTCAAAATATTTTTCTCCTTTTCTGACGATATTTTAGCAAAGAAAAGGACAGCCACCGCAACTGTCCTCGAAACAGGGGGTAACTGTCCTCAAAATAAATTGTCCTTTGACACAAAGCTGGCTGATATGTTCAATTGCCCTAATAAAGTAAAACAACCTGTGGTTGAATTGAGGTTTTTAGGGTTTTACCGCCCTTTTTACAAGGAAGAACAGCGTTGCGGAAGCCAGAACGCCCAGAGTATTCATGATAATGTCGTTGATGTCAAAGGCTCGTCCGAAGATGGGTTGGAGCAGCTCGATGATGAGCGTACAGCAGATACCCGCAGCCATCGTGTCCTTCCATGACGGCTTTTTCCGAGCGAGAGGATACAGGATACCAAAGGGCATGAACATCAGGAGGTTTGCAATCGTTTCTCCGTGCAGATGGCGGAAGAAGTCAGGTACAAGGTTAAAATCACCCGTAAAGAAGGAAACAGTGATGCCGCTGTCCATGTGATAAAGGAGCTTGTACCAAAAGCTGTTCACCATAGGAAGAAATGCCACCAGTCCCACAAGTCCTGTTAGGTAGCAGACCAGCAGGACAGACATCAGTTGTAATTTCGCCCAGCGTGATTTGATTCTCAGCGATGAACGCACTGACAACATGGT
>JAKSQD010000060.1 GCA_024404315.1 Oscillospiraceae bacterium | reverse complement strand
CTGCGCAATCCGCACATCCCTATTATGCGGTATTGCCTTTACTCTCAAAAAGGAAGTGTTCCCATGCAATGGGTCATCTACTATGAATTACATCCTGACCACGCCGTCATTACCCGCTGTTTGGGGGACGGCTCCCGACTGATTCTGCCCAACACCATCCAAGGTCTTCCGGTCACGGAGCTGGGAGCAGATTGCTTTGCCGTGACGCTGCCTGAGCTGATGGAAACCTTATCCTGTGACGCACCGGAGCCGCTCTACAAGCGGGAAAAGCCACCCATTCCTCGGGAGGCTGGCAACAAAACGCTGAAACGGCTGACCCTTCCCGCCGCTTTGCAGAGGCTGGGGGATCGGGCGCTGGCTCGCTGTTCGGCGTTGCCCCGTGTGGAGCTGCCCGAGACCTTGCACACCGTGGGGAGTCACTGCTTCCACTATTGCGGCGCACTGGAACACATGGAGCTTCCCCAAGCCATCACCGCTTTGCCGGATTATGTGTTTGCTGAGTGCCGGAAGCTGACCCGGGTTTCTCTGCCCAAAGGTATCCGCTCCATTGGGCGCTGCTGCTTTTACAACTGCACCCACCTGAAAAGCTTGGATTTGCCCGACGCTTTGGAGAGCATCGGAGACCGAATGCTCATGAACTGCTTTGAACTAAAACGTCTGGCTTTCCGTATCGGCGTGAACGGAAGCGCCCTGTTGGAGGAAATCGACCGGGTGATGCGGGTGAGCGTCCGTTATCCCGAGGAGACGGTGGAGGTCGTGCTGACTGAGTACGCCCTGGAATACGAGGCCATCATTCAGGCGCAGCAGTTCCGCACCCACGTCACCGGAACTGGAGGTTTATACCGGGGCTGTTTCAGTGACCGTGATGTGGATTTTGCCCTCTACGACACCTATTTCTATCACGCCAAGCTGAACGATCCCCCTGAGCTGTTGGTGGAATTGGCTTATGACCGCCTCCGTTGGCCCAGACAGCTCCGCCCCACCCCAGAAGAGGATTATTGGAGCTATCTTCAGACCCATATTCCCGAGCTGGCCGCTTTCCTGCTGCGGGAGGACGATTTGGACAAGCTCGAATTTCTCCTTGGCACGGACAGGCTGGACAGCGAAGCCCTCCACACCCTGCTGGACTGTGCAGAAAAGAAAGAAAACGTCCGCTTTGTCTCCCGTCTGCTGGAAGCGGTGGGGCAGGATTCGTCCGGCTCCTTTGGTGCGGACAAGGAATTTGACCTGTAAGGAGGCGGCAGCATGACCGAAACATCTTCGAATCACGAACGCCTCCAGCGCCTCGGCAGTGCGATTCTCTCTGCCTCCCGCAACGAGCTTTACCTCTCCATGCGGTTTTTGGATATTGCTCTCAGCGGCTTAGATTACCGCATGAACCTGAATACCGTCACCATCGGTACGGATGGTGTCAGCATTCTCTTTAACCCCACTTACCTCAAGCGGGTCTATCAGGAGGATATGGTGGAGCTGAACCGGGTCTATCTCCATATGATTTTGCACTGTATGTTCCGCCACGAAATCAACCGAGAGGGGCGGGATGAGGATTTTTGGACGGTTTCCTGTGACATCGCTGTGGAAAGTGTGCTGGATGGCATCGAAAACCGTGCCGTTCAGATGATGATTTCCACCTTCCGGGAGGAGACCTACGACTGGCTCAAAGAGGAATGTCCTGTCCTCACAGCGGAGGCCATTTATCAAGCCCTGCTCCGTCACAAAACCGATTATCTGGAGCTGCTCAAGCTGAAACAGGAATTCTACCGAGACGACCATCAGTTCTGGATGGAGGACGAAAAAAAGCCTCCCGAGGAACAGGAGGCCGAGCGGGAGCGAGAGGGGCAGGACAGCAGCGAGCAGCAAAAGGAGCAGCGTCAAAAGGAAATCGAAGCCAAATGGAAACACATCGGCGAAAAAACCCAAACCAACCTGGAAACCTTTTTTGCCGGACACGGGGAAGAGGCAGGCGGCCTGCTGAAAGCGGTGCGGATTGAGAACCGTCAGCTCTACGACTACCAAACCTTCCTCCGGCGGTTTGTCACCCGTCAGGAGGAAATCAAAATAGACCCGGATTCCTTCGACTACGCCTTTTATAGCTACGGCTTGGAGCTGTACGGAGATATTCCCCTGATAGAAGAGCTGGAATACCGGGAAAACCACAAAATTAAGGATTTTGTGATTGTCATTGACACCTCGGATTCCTGCTCTGACGGCATCATTGAGCGGTTCCTCTCGGAAACCCGTGCCATTCTCAACCAGGATGCTTTGTTTTTTCAGGATATGAACCTGCATATCATTCAAAGTGACGCAGAGGTTCAGGTGGATACCGTTCTCCATTCCCCCGAGGAGTTTGACCAGTTTACCAAGGAATTTACCGTCAAGGGCTACGGCGGAACCGATTTTCGTCCCGCTTTTGCGTATGTGGAAAAGCTCCGGGAAAAGGGGGAGCTGAAACAGCTCAAGGGTCTTCTTTACTTTACGGACGGCTTTGGAACCTATCCCAAGCGAAAGCCCCCATATGATACCGCTTTTGTCTTCTTCCGGGAGGATTATTTTGACATGGACGTGCCCAGCTGGGCTATGAAGGTGATTCTCGGCCCAGAGGAATTTGAAGTACACACCAGCGGCGGTGTGCCCACCGGGAACCCGACGGAGACTGCTGCTCCCACGCCCGCTGTGGAGCCGTGGGACGATGACGAAAATGAATTTTTTGCTACCTGAGAGCCAAGGCAACACCGCACAATCGTCGAATGTGCGCCTTGCTTGTCCTTTCACTCCCAAATTTGCCGTAAAACCCTTGAAATACGTCAGTATTCCTGCGGCTTTCCCAACAAATTTGGAAGCAAAATTCCTGCGCAATCCGCACATCCCTATTATGCGGGATTGCCCCAAGAATTGCTCAGGGTGTTTTCTCCGCCAAAAGCGCATCCATTGTTTTCAACAGGTCTTTTTGGGTGCGGAACATCTTCCGTTTGGGGTAGGTGTCCACATAGAGCTTCCGTATGGCGGTCAGATCCTCCCGACTGAGCCATTTCAGCAGCGGCTCGCACAAAGGCTCCGCAGCAAAGCGCATCCATCCGCCCACGTCCCGGAAACGATCCGGGATAGGCCGCAGGATGATGTCCACGGCGGCCTTTGCCAGCCGGTGCGCTTCCGCTGGTGCTTCCTGCTGCACGCTGTTCAGACTGGTGACGAGCAAATCACGGCGCTTTTCAACTGCGTTGTAAAATTCCATGTGCATTCGGTCGTTGACGATGCCTCGGCCTCCGCCGAACCACCCGCCAAAGATGGAGGCACCGGTTTCCTCTGCTTCCAGCTTTTCGCTGGCCTTCTGGTAGGTCTCGTAAAAGGCGGCCAGATTTTCCAGCAGCTTTTCCGCTGTTGTGACCGAATGAATGTGAGACATAAAAAACGACTCCTTTTCTGTTGTTTTTCTGTAGTTTACCAGATTCTCTTATCAAAAGCAACTTGTAGAAAGGTCGTTTTTGTGGTATGGTAAGGGTGGAAGAACATAACGCACCCAAAGGAGAGATCACATGAAGACTCCCATTTTATCCGAACAACACTTTCAGCAGGAGATGGATCGTATTCGTCCGCAGCTGAAGCAGTGGTGCTCCTCCGGCAGCTTTGAACGGGTCAAAGGAGAACCCATTTATTACGAACTGTACCAAAAACCGGAAAATCAAGCGTGGGTGGCCATTTCCCACGGCTTTACGGAGAACATCCTCAAATACAGTGAGGTCATTTGGTATTTCCTCCAGGAAGGCTATAACGTGGCCATGGTGGATCATCGAGGCCATGGCCGCTCCTATCGGGACGTAGCCGAGCCTTGGCTGACCAATGTGGAGCGCTTTGACGCTTATAGCGATGATTTCGCCTATTTCCTCACCAACGTGGTAGAGCCCGTGCGGAAGGGTCAGCCGCTCTTTCTGATGTCCCACTCCATGGGCGGAGCGGTGGCGGCCCATCTGCTGGAACGCTATCCTGACCTGCCCATTCAAAAGGCCGTTCTGGGCTGTCCCATGATTTGTCCCGCCACCAATGGCATTCCCAAGTGGGGCACGATGCTCATTGCCCGTGCGTTCAGCGCCATCGGCAAGGGCAGAACCTGTGTTTTTGTCCACCATCCCTATACGCCCCAAAGCGATTTTGGCGAGCCATGGTGCTGCGCCTCCTCCCAGCCCAGGTATGATTGGTACCGAAAGCTGCAAGAAGAGGATCCTCTGCTGCGGAATTGCTCCGCCACTTACCATTGGTTGCGGGAGTCGCTGGCGCAAAATAAAAAAGTGATGAATCCCCAGAACTGCGCCCGAATTTCCGTTCCTGTGCTGCTGATTCAGGCGGGGCGGGATGCCATGGTGGAAAATCAAGAGCAGGATGCGTTTCTCGCTCGGGTTCCCAATGGCCGCAAGGTGATTTTCCCGCAGGCTCTGCACGAGGTTTTCCGTGGGGATGATGCCCAGGTGGAACAGTATATGGACACCGTCCTGAGATTTTTTGCCGAATGACGCTTGATTTTTCCCCTTTTTTCAGTCTTTTGAGCGTGGTGCTGCCCATTTACCTGGTGCTGCGCCGACCGTGGCGCTACGATTGGAAACGAGAGACTCTGGTGGGTGTTTTTGCGCTTTATTTCTTGTTTCTTCTGTTTTTAACCCTGCGGAATGGAACCTGGGGAACCCCGCTCCAATTGCTGCATCGTGCGCAAACCCGCTTGAACACCATGGACAGAATCAACCTGCGCCCGTTTTTTACCATTCGCCTCTTTTTTCATCCGGGACTGGAAAAGGCCTTCCTCATCAACGTTGTGGGGAATGTCGTGATGTTCCTCCCGTTTGGATTTTTTCTGCCCCTGCTTTGGAAACAGAACCGGTCTTTGCTCCGGCTGTTGCTGTTTCCGCTGCTGCTGACCGTGACAATCGAAAGCATCCAGCTGTTGATTGGACGACAGCCCGACGTGGATGACGTGATGCTCAACGCCCTCGGCGGATATCTGGGGGAAGGTCTGTTTTTTCTGCTGAAAAGAATGTTTCCCGCCATCGAAGAATTACAAAAATAAAGAAGGAATGAGAAGAAGGTGAACTTTCCTCCTGTCATTCCTTCTTTTTATCTGCTTTTCAGGGTGACGGTTCCTTCCCGGTCGGTGCGGCGGATGACGCACCCCGCCTTCGTCAAACGGGTGAGCGTCTTTTCCGCCGGATGTCCGTAGGAATTGCCCTTGCCAGCGGAAATCACCGCCGTTTTGGGGTGAACGGCTTCCAGCAGCGCATCTCCGGTGGAGGTAGCTGAACCATGGTGGCCGACCACCAACACATCCGCCGACAGAGCGTGCTTTTTCAGCAGACGCTCTTCTGTTTTGGTGTCCATGTCTCCGGTCACTAAAACGGCGTACTCTCCCTCTTCTATCACAGCAGAAAGCCCCAGATTGTTGTCTCCCTCTTTTCCCACCGGCGCAAAGCAACGCAGAGTGGCCTGTCCAAAGGGAAAACGAGTCTCTTTTTTTAACGTGACCACTTTCGTTCCATATGGTTTCACCAGAGCGTCCAGCTCCCTGCGTGTTTCCTTTTCCGTGGCGGGAATCAGAAGCGTTTGAACATGCACTTGTTCCAACAGAACGGGCAGGCCGTTCACATGGTCGTCGTCCAAATGGGTCAGCATCAGGATTTCCAGCTGATATTCGCCCACATCCTCCATGTGGGCGGCCAAAATACTGCCTGCATCGTATCCGCCGCAGTCAATGGCAACGGCTTTGTCCTCCGAAAGGGCGAGGATGCTCTGTCCTTGTCCTACGTTCAGCACCTGCACCGCTAGTCCTCCCGAGAGAAGAAAAACACGGTGGAGGTAGAGCACCATCACCAACATGCCCACCACTCCGGCCAGCATGGGGCGAAGGTGCTTTTTCATCTCCGGTCGGAGTAGCAAGAGGAGGAGAAGTCCATACATACCCACCATCCAAACCACATAGAGGGGAACATCCGAGGTAATGGCGGCATAATACCCCAGCTCTGAGAGCGCTTGGGTGATAAACAGCACCAGATTCAAAAAGAAGCGGGCGAAAAACGCCAAAAAGCTGCCCAATCCTGGCAAAATAAAGCTGAATACCACCGCCAAAAATCCAAAGGAAAATCCCAGCTCCACCGCCCATAGGGTCAGCAGATTGGCCAGGGGTGAAATGAGGGAAACACGCCCGAAGAAGACAGCGCACAGCGGGAGGGTCAGAGACAAAGCCCCCAAAGAGGTGGCAAAGCTGCCGGAAATCCGCTGCTTGAGGGAGTTGCCCAGCTTTCCACGGAATTTTGGGCCATGTTCCATCAGCCATTGGTTGATGCTTCCCGTAAACAGCAGAATACCCGCTACGGACAAAAAGGAAAGCTGTAATCCAATGTCCTCCATACAGAAAGGGTTGTGCAGCAAAAGAAGAAAGAGCGCCGCCCGCAGGGAGGACCAGGGGTTGTTGTCCCGGCGCACAAAGGAGGCCAGCAAAAGGGCGCAGCCCATGGCAACGGCTCGCACTACGGAGGGCTTGGCTCCCGTCATCAGGCAGAAGCCCACCAGCACCGGCACGCAGAGCAGCTGCCTGAGCTGAATGGGGAGGGGTAGTTGTAACAGAATGGCCGCCAGAAAAGCAATGTGCAGACCAGAAACAGCGATGATATGCCGCATTCCCAGCCGTTCCAGCCTGTCTTTCAGCACGTCGGAAAGCGCCGATTGGTCGCCGGTCAGCAGAGCGGTGAAGAAGGAAGCCGTTTCCCCGGAGAACAGGGTGGAAATCTGCTGTTTCAAGCGCTGGCGGAGGGTTTTGCTCCAATACCGGGATGGAATGCGCTGCTGATGGGAAATGTCCAGTACCTTGGTCTTTTTGGCAATGACAAATACCCCTTGCGCTCTCTGGTAATGGGGCATGTTGGAAGAGGGCTGTGTGGGGTCTGCCAGCGTTGCCGACAGGTGAACCACGTCACCGGGCAGCAACGTCTCTTCCGTGTTCAAATATGCGATTCCATGGACGGGAAACACCGTAGCCGGGGAAAAGGTAATGGGCACGGAAAGGGAAAACCGTCCTTCGGTGGGATAATCGGTGACGGTGGCGGTGAACTCCATCGTTTCCCCGTAATGGGTCATGACGGGGGAGACAAACAACAGCGTGAAAAGACCCATCCACACCAGAATGCCCGCTGCACCCAGCAGACTCCACATCGGCGCTCCTTTTCTCTTCCCTTTTCGGAACAAGACCAGAGCCGCCACGCCCAAGGGAAGCGCCAGCACCGGCGTGAGAAAGCGGCAGACGATATAACAGGCGGCAATCACGCCCAAGGTCAGCCAGCGCAGGCGCAGAACCTGGGCGGGACAGTGTTCTTTTGTTCTCATTTTCCTTTCCTCTCTCTTCTATAGACGGTTTTTTTCTCTTAAAAACCATCATTTACTTTTTGGGGGAATCAGCGTATAATAAATTCAACTTTATGCGAAAGCAGGGATTCTTTTATGATTTCCCCCCAATTATCAGCCATCAACCCCAATGAAGTTCTGCTCTATCTTTCCTATCACGGCGGAAAAGTCCCCGTGGAGATTGAGCGTGAGATTGCGCTTTGCTCTGAGTGTATCAAAAAGGTTGCCCGTCCCCGCCTGACGTACCGGATTTTTCCCGTGGAGGAGGGTCAGCCGCTTGGAGCGGGCTTCCGCCTGGAGGGGGAGGACATCCGCCGCCATTTATCCGGCAGCCGGGAAGCCATCCTCATGGCGGCCACCCTCGGCCCCGATGTGGAAACCCTGCTCATGCGGACGCAGGTCACGGACATGGCAAAGGCTCTCATTCTGGATAGCTGCGCCAGCGTCGCTATTGAAAATGTCTGTGACCATTTCGAGGTGGACCTTCGGGCAGAATACGCCGAAAAAGGCTGGTTTCTCACAGACCGATTTAGTCCAGGCTATGGAGATTTTCCTATTTCTCAGCAGACCGCCTTTTGTGAGGCGCTGGATGTGCGCCGCCGCATCGGTTTGACCGTCAGTGCCAGTGGGATTCTCATTCCCCGAAAGTCTGTCACCGCTGTGCTGGGCGCTTGCACGACTGCCCCAAAACGCCGCTCGTCTGGCTGCGCCCATTGCACCCGCTTCCGCACCTGTACCATCCGAAAGGACGGCATCACCTGTGGAATGTAAGTGGCCGTTTGGAATCCCCATTGTATCACAAGTTTCTCTTGAAAATCAGCCATTTTTTGCCAAAATTCCCTTGGCGCTCTCAGTTATTTTTCACAATGTTGCGTGATTCCACATTGGCTGATTCTCCCCACCCCTTAGGAGGCATTCATATGAACTTTACCGAACTACTCCACACTCAGCCCTATCTGTTTTTGGACGGTGCTATGGGCACACAGCTCCAGGCCGCCGGTCTTCAGCTGGGACAGCGCCCCGAAACCCTGTGCTTCACAGCGCCGGACGTTGTGGCGGATGTTCACCGCCGCTACATCGCCGCCGGGAGCCATATTATTTACGCCAACACCTTTCAGGCCAACGGCCACAAGCTGGCTGGCACCGGCTATAGTGTAGCCGGAACCATTCATCAGGCCATTCGGGTGGCCAAATCCGCTGCCGAAGGAACCGCCACCCTGGTGGCGCTGGATGTCGGCCCCATCGGTGAGCTGTTGGAGCCGCTGGGCACACTGAAATTTGAGGACGCTTATGAGCTGTACCGGGAAATGGTGGTTGCCGGTGAGGAAGCTGGCGCTGATTTGGTGGTTTTTGAAACCTTTACCGACGTTTATGATATGAAAGCCGCTGTGCTGGCCGCCAAAGAGAACACCGCCCTCCCCATCCTCTCCACCATGACCTTTGAGGAGAACCGCCGCACCTTCACCGGCTGCACCGTGGCTTCCATGGCTCTCACGCTGGAAGGTCTGGGGGTGGACGCTCTGGGCTTTAACTGCTCGCTCGGCCCCAAGGAAATTTTCACCTTGGCGGAGGAGCTGTGCCAGTGGACGAACTTGCCCGTGGTGGTCAAGCCCAACGCTGGTCTCCCGGACCCTGCCACCAACCTTTACACCATTACCCCGGAGGAATTCGCCGCCGATTTGGTTCCCTATGCCGAAAAACTGGGTGTTCGTATTTTGGGCGGCTGCTGCGGTACGACCCCCGATTTTATCCGCTGCGTGAAACAGGCGCTGGCCAACGTTCCACCGGCCACTCCCACCGGAAAGATTCGGAATGGCGTTTGCTGTCCTTCCAGCGTGGCGGAGCTGAACGGCGTTCGGGTCATCGGCGAGCGCATCAATCCCACCGGTAAGAAGCGCTTCCAGCAGGCGCTGAGAGAGTACGACCTCAATTATATTCTGGAACGTGGCATCGAGCAGCAGGATGCCGGGGCGGATATTCTGGATGTCAATGTGGGTCTGCCCGGCTTGGATGAGCCAAAAATGATGCGGGACGTGGTGAAAGCGCTCCAGAGCGTGGTCACGCTGCCGCTGCAAATTGACTCCTCTGACCCCAAGGCCATCGAAGCGGGTCTCCGCTACGCCAACGGAAAAGCCATTGTCAACTCCGTGAACGGCAAACAAGAGGTGCTGGATACCATCCTTCCGTTGGTCAAAAAGTACGGTGCAGGCGTGGTCGGCCTGGCCATGGATGAAAACGGCATTCCCAAAACGGCGGAGCAGCGCTTTGCCATCGCCGAGCGCATTTTGAAGGCGGCCTTGTCCTATGGCATCCCCAAGGAGGATGTGTACATCGACTGTCTGACCCTCACCGTCTCCGCCCAGCAGGAGCAGGCGGTGGAAACCTTGAAGGCCGTCCGCTGGGTCACGGAACGGCTGGGACTCCATACGGTTTTGGGCGTTTCCAACATCAGCTTTGGCCTGCCCGACCGTGTGCGAATCACGGAGAGCTTTTTGACCCAGGCCATGCACTGCGGCTTGGATTTGCCCATCATCAACCCCAACCAAAAGCAAATTATGGATGCCGTGGCGACCTATAAAGTGCTTTCCGGTGAGGATGTGGACAGCGCCGCCTATATTCAGCGCTTTGCTAACACCGTTTCCGCTGCGCCCACGCCTGCCGCTCCCACTGCCGGGATGGATATCAATACCGCCGTTGCCAAGGGTCTGAAAGACGAGTGCGCCCGTCTGACCCGTGAGCTGCTGAAAAGCAAGACGGAGCTGGAAATCATCAATGAACTGCTCATTCCCGCACTGGATCAGGTGGGCACTCGCTATGAGAAGGGAGAGCTGTTCCTGCCCCAGCTCATCAACTCCGCCAACGCCTCCTGCGAAGCGTTCGAGGTCATCAAGCAGAGCATCCTCAACCGGGGCGGGAGCAGCGTCAGCAAGGGCAAAATCCTGATTGCCACCGTCCGGGGAGATATCCATGATATTGGTAAGAACATCGTCAAGGTGATTTTGGAAAACTACGGCTACCAGGTCATTGACTTGGGGCGTGATGTCCCCGAGGAGCGGGTGGTGGAAGAGGCCATCCGCCAGAATGTAGGGCTGATTGGACTGTCCGCCCTGATGACCACCACCGTTTCCTCCATGGCTTCTACCATTCAGGCGCTCCGTGCCAGCGGCCACCCCTGTAAAATCTGGGTGGGCGGCGCTGTGCTGACCCCCGAATATGCAGAGGAAATCGGCGCAGATTATTACGCCAAGGACGCAAAGCAGAGCGTGGATATTGCCAAAGAAGTGCTGGGATGAGCAGCCATGCGCAATCCCACCGCAAACGAAACACAAACGGAAGTGGGTCATACCATGAACATCAAAACCTATTTACAAAAAAATATCCTCCTGTTTGACGGAGGAATGGGCGCTTTCTGGGCGGGGCGGAATCGTGACGCAGAGTTTGTCTGTGAGATGGCCAACCTCCGCCGCCCCGAGAGCGTGCTGGAAATCCATAAAGCCTATCTGGACGCTGGCGCAAAGGCCATCAAAACCAATACCTTCGGCCTGAATGCGGTTTCTCTGGGAGGACAGAGCGAACTGCTCCGGGAAGCGGTCTCTGCGGGCTGGAAGCTGGCTGTGGAAGCCGCAGCGGGTCGGGAAGCTTTTGTGTTTGCAGATATCGGCCCCATTCCGCAGATGGGAGAAAATTCCAGCTGGCTGCCCATGAAAGAGCTTGTGGATCTCTGGCTGGAGCTGGGAGCGGAACACTTTCTGTTTGAGACGCAAAGCTCCGCTCACTGCTTGGTCAAGGCGGCAGAGTACATCAAACAGGCCAATCCCCAGGCATTTATTCTGATTTCCTTTGCTGTGCAGCCCAGCGGATACACCCGGGAAGGCTTCAGCGGTGCCGGACTCATTCGAGAGGTCATGGCCTCCGGTGCGGTGGATGCCGCTGGTATGAACTGCGTTTCCGGCGCTTACCATATGCGCCAGCTCATGAAGGAGCTGTCCGGTGAGGGACTGTGCCTCTCTGCCATGCCAAATGCTGGTTATCCTGTGGTGGTAGATGGACAAACCGTCTATGACGGCGACCCCGGTTATTTCGCCATGCAGCTTTCTGAGCTGGCCGGTCTGGGTGTTTCCATGCTGGGCGGCTGCTGCGGAACCACCCCGGAGCACATCGCCCGTGCCGCCGACCTGTTGAAGCAGCGGAGAGCGCTTCCGGTTAAGCGCATCACCCCGGAAACCAACAAAAAAGCCACAGTCTCTCCCAGAAAAAACCGCCTTTGGGACAAGATGGAGCATGGAACCAAGATTTTTGCGGTGGAGCTGGATCCCCCCAAAAACGCCGAGCTGAGTAAATTTATGGCCGGAGCGTGGACGCTGAAAGGGGCGGGCGTGGATGCCATCACCGTGGCCGATTGCCCCATTGGTCGTGCCAGAATGGATTCCTCCCTGTTGGCCTGCAAGCTCCGCCGAGAGCTGGATGTGGATCCCATTCCTCACATGACCTGCCGAGACCGTAACCTCAACGCCACCAAAGCCCTTTTGCTGGGGCTGAACGTGGAGGGCGTGGACAATGTTCTGGTCATCACCGGCGACCCCATTCCCTCTGCCGAGCGGGATGAGGTGAAGAGCGTCTTTAACTTTAACAGTCGAAAGCTGGCTGGTTTTGTCCGTCAGCTCAACGAAACCGAGCTCGATCACCCCTTCCAGGTCTATGGCGCACTGAACGTCAACGCCCGAAACTTTGAGGTAGAGCTGAAACGAGCCAAGCAGAAGGTAGAAGCCGGTGTTTGCGGCTTCCTGACCCAGCCTGTTTTGACCAGTGAGGCGTTTGAGAACCTGAAACGAGCCCATGGGGAGCTGAACGCTAAAATCCTGGGCGGTATCATCCCCGTGGTGAGCTATCGCAACGCCTGCTTTATGCAGAGCGAAATTTCCGGCATCAATGTCTCGGAAGAAATCATCGAGCTGTACAAGGACAAAGACCGCAGCGAGTGTGAAAAACTGGCCGTTGACCTCTCCGTCCGTATCGCCAAGGAGATTGCGCCTTATGTAGACGGCTTTTACCTCATGACTCCCTTCCTGAGAGTCAATTTGATGGTGAACATCATCGAGGGTATTCGGAAGGCAATCGCATCCTCTTCCCTTGAGGAGTGAGAAACATCAAAAAAGCGCTGAAACCACCTGGTCAGCGGCTGGGGAATCTGGCCGTTGACCACGTTTTGGGGCGTTTTTCAACCCCCTCAGAAAATGATTGACAATTCTTCCTCAAATCGTTATAATAATAGCCAACATTGCAACAGGCAATGAAGAAAACCAGTACCCAGGAACCAACGCAAAGAGAGAAGCCGGTTGGTGTAAGGCTTCGTGAGGGAGTGGGGAACCCGTTTCTGAGCCGACAGCGCAAGCGGCAGAGGCCGTGAAGCTGTTCCGGGTGCGCCCGTTAAAGCGCAGGAGTATGCTGTACTCTAGGAGAGTTCCGCCGTGAGGCGGAGCCAAATTAAGGTGGTAACACGGAGCGTTCGTTTTCGTCCTTTTGGGAAGGAAAAGCGGCGCTTTTTTTTGTTTTTAACCCCTCATTTTGAAAGGAATGGATATTATGGCAAAGCAGAAAAAACAGGTGAAGGCCATCACCGCCATGAGCGAGGATTTCGCCCAGTGGTATACGGATATCTGCCTCAAGGCAGAGCTGGTCGATTATGCCAGCGTGAAGGGCTTCATGATCGTCCGTCCCTATGGCTACGCCATCTGGGAGAATATCGTCAACATCATGGACGGTGAGTTCAAAAAGACCGGCCACGTCAACGTAGCAATGCCCATGTTGATTCCCGAGAGCCTGCTGAAAAAGGAAGGCGAGCTGGTCAACGGCTTCGCCCCTGAGTGCGCTTGGGTGACGCACGGCGGCGAGGGCAAGCTGGAAGAGCGTCTGGCTGTCCGTCCCACCTCCGAGACGCTGTTCTGCGACCACTGGGAGCACATCCTCCACAGCTGGCGTGAGCTGCCCATGCTCTATAATCAGTGGTGCTCCGTCGTCCGCTGGGAGAAGACCACCCGTCCCTTCCTGCGTTCCCGTGAGTTCTGGTGGCAGGAAGGCCACACCATCCACGAGACCGCTGCTGAGGCTGAGGCCGAGACCGAGCAGCAGCTGTGGTGCTACGCCAACTTCTGCCGGGACGCTCTGGCGATGCCCGTCATCCCTGGCCGCAAGACCGACAAGGAAAAGTTCGCCGGTGCAGAGGCCACCTATACCATCGAAGCCATGATGAAGGACGGCAAGGCGCTCCAGTCCGCCACCTCTCACTACTTCGGCGATAAGTTCTCCCGTGCCTATAACGTCACCTTCACTGGCCGTGACAACACCCAGCAGTATCCCTTCCAGACCAGCTGGGGCTCCACCACCCGTCTGATCGGCGCTGTCATCATGACCCACGGCGATGATAACGGCCTGGTTCTGCCTCCTCCCATCGCCCCCATCCAGGTGGTCGTTATTCCCGTTGCCCAGCACAAGCCCGGCGTTCTGGATGCCGCTTATGCCCTGAATGACCGCCTCAAGGCCATGGGTCTGCGTGTCAAGACCGACGATTCCGACCAGTCCAACGGCTGGAAGTACGCCGAGTATGAAATGAAGGGCGTGCCTCTGCGTGTGGAAATCGGCCCCAAGGATATGGAAAAGGGTCAGTGCGTCATTGCCCGCCGTGATACCGGCGAGAAGTACTTTGTGCCTCTGGCAGAGCTGGAGGAGAAGGTGCAGGAGCTGCTCAAGGCCGTCCATGAGAACCTCTACGAGAGCGCCAAGAAGCGCCTGGAAGAGAACACCTTCGCCTTCGACAAGGTGGAGGACGTGAAGGAAGCCATGGAAAAGCACACCTGCTTTGCGAAAACCATGTGGTGCGGCAACGAGGCTTGCGAGATCGCCATGAAGGAGCTGGCCGGTGTTTCCAGCCGTTGTATGCCCTTTGAGCAGGAAAATCTGGGCGAGGTCTGCCCCGTCTGCGGTCAGCCTGCCAAGAAGATGGTTGTTTGGGGCGTCGCCTATTAAGCGTTGATGTGAAAGCGGAAAAGTGGGTTGTTCGCTACACCATCCGTTCGGCTCCCCTTTTGGGGAGCTGTCAGCGAAGCTGACTGAGGGGTGAAACATGCACCAACCCACTTTGATACGAACACCTTCCTGTTTCGCAGAAAGGAGACTTTACTGTGAAAAAAGTTGTATTTGTGGGTCTGGGTCTGATTGGTGGCTCCTTTGCCGCCGCCATGCGTGGCTTTGAAGATTGCCAGATTGTGGGATTGGTGCGCCGTCAGGCGACCGCTGATTACGCTCTGGAACACGGCATTGTGGATGCCGTCAGCATGGATCCCATGGAAGTGCTCCCCGAGGCGGACGTGACGTTTCTCTGCATGAATCCCCGTCAGATTGTGAACTATATGGAGGAGCACAAAGATCACTTTAAGCCCGGAAGCATCGTTTCCGATGTCTGCGGCATTAAAACCGCCGTCATGGAAGCGTCTAAGGTTCTGCCCGAGGATGTGGACTTCATTGGATGCCATCCCATGGCGGGAACGGAATTTTCAGGCATTGAACACTCCTTCCCCACGCTCTTCCGCAACGCTCATTTCATCGTTACCCCTCGCCCGGAGAGCAAGGAGGAGAACGTGGAGCTGATTAAGCGTATGGCAAAGCATCTGGGCTGCCGGGATATCGTGGTCACAACCCCGGAAAAGCATGATGATATCATCGCTTACACCAGCCAGCTTATGCACATCGTGGCTGCCGCTGTCTGCGATGATGCCGAGCTGTTCCAGTGCCGTGGCTTTGAAGGCGGCAGCTTCCGGGATGTCACCCGTGTGGCTGCGCTGGATGTGGATATGTGGACGGAGCTGTTCAGCATGAACGCCCCCGCCCTGAGCCGCATCCTCCAGCGGATGGAGGAAAACCTCCACGCCTACCGTGTGGCGGTGGAAAACTGCGATGTGGAACAGATCCATGCCAAGCTGACCTATTCCAGCGAGCGGAAACGCCGGATGAACCTGCCCGGCCCCGGACAGTTCACCTTGGAAGAGCTGGAAAATAATTAAAATACTTCATTTTTGTCCGAAATCAGATAAAAAATTCCCTCCGCAGAGAGTGCCGCTGTGCTCTCTGCGGTTTTTTGCTTCTCAAAACAAACATAAAACAAAAAATATATGTGTGATAAAAGAAAAAACCCTTCTGTTTTCGAAATGACGCAAGAGAGTTTTTCAAATCTCTTGCCAAATAGGAAAAAATCTGTATAATAGAGAGGAGAAAGAACGAAAAAAGAGCCGTTGAGACTGTGCACTCAACCGCTCATATCAATCTGTTTTGTTCGTTTTAAAAAGTGGAGGGGTATCCAATGGACAAATTTACTCAGCTGTTCCTGTATGTTCCCGGCGTTATCATCTTTTTGGTGGGCACCGGCATGATTCGCACCGACATGGCTTTGCGTCGGCTGGGAGCCTGCGTGGAGGCCAGCGTGGTCAGCTGCAACCACGTCATCAAAAAAGATCGCAAAGACCGGGAGGTCTACAATTATTACAGCGTGGTGGTGGACTTCTTCAACGGACAAAACATGGATCGTCTCACCGTCAAGTCCCCCACGGAATACTCCGAGGGACAGCAGGTGATGCTCTTCCGTAAGAAGAACGAAGACCCCAAGCTGATTTCCATGGAGGATGAGTCTTTATTTGGCGGCTGGCCCACTGCCATCGGCGGCGCACTGATGATTCTGCTTGCCCTTTACGAGAACATGGGCAAAGAAGTGGCGGCGATGATTTGCCTTGCCCTGATTTTGATGGGAGCGGGCGCAATCCTTCTGTACCAGTACTTCCGTTTGAAAAAACGGGGTCTCCAGCCGGTTGAGGCCACTGTTATCGAACTTTTTACCCGCCAGATCTCCAAGAGCACCAAAATCCTCCGAGGAGACAAGTTTACTTATTACCCCATCGTTTCCTATGAGCTGAACGGCAAACGAAACATCCGCCGCTGCAACATCAATTCCAGCGGTGAGAAAACCTTCAAGGTGGGCGACAAAATGACCGTCTATTACGACCCCAAGAAGCGGGTGGTCATTGAGAAGTCCGCCAAGCTGAGTCTGCTCCTTTGGGGCGCTGCCCTGCTGGTGGCGGGAGTGGCCTCCGGCATCAGCATTCTGGCTGTGATTCTCTGATTTTTTAAGG